>JANJTY010000675.1 GCA_024710865.1 Lysobacteraceae bacterium
CTCGAACACCTCAGCGGTGAGCCGGGATTGGGGATTCGGGATTCGGGATTCGCTGAAGAGCCGGGATTGGGGATTCGGGATTCGGGAGTCGCCGACGAGCCGGGATTGGGGAGTCGGGATTCGGGATACGAAAGGGCAGAAGCAGGTGCAGGCGCGCTGTCGGGGCTGCTCCTCGCCGTCGTCGCGGACAAGACCGGCTACCCGGTCGACATGCTCAACCTCGACATGGACCTCGAAGGCGACCTCGGCGTCGACTCGATCAAGCGCGTCGAGATCCTCGCCGCGGTCGAGGCCCAGGCCCCCAACCTGCCCAAGCCCGACCGCGCCCGCCTTGGCGCCCTGCACACCCTGCGCGAGATCCTCGACCACCTCAGCGGGGATCAACCAGCCAACGCCTCTGCTCCTGCTCCTGCTCCTGCTCCTGCTCCTGCTCCTGCTCCTGCGAATCACGAATCACGAATCCCCAATCCCGGCTCTTCAGCGAATCCCGAATCACGGCCTCTAGGCCGCTACCCCGTCAACCTCATCAATGCCCCCGCCACCGGCTTCTCGATGCCCCTTTTGGGCTCGGGCGAGCGCATCTGGGTGGTCGGGCCGGAGGCCGAGGGCACGGCGCTGGTGATGGCGCTGCGCCAGCGCAAGGTCAATGCGCAGGCCTGCACGCAGCCGCCCGAGGGAGCCCTGGCCTGCATCTTCCTCGGCGGGCTGCGTCGCGCCGACTCGCGCGAGGCGGCGATGAACGTGAACCGCGAGGCCTTCGCCCTCGCGCGACGCCTGGCGCCGGCGCTCGGCGCGCGACCTGGCCTGTTCGTGACGGTGCAGGACACTGGCGGCGGCTTAGGCTTCGGCGACGGGCCCGAGCACGCCGAGTGGCAGTCCGGCCTGCCCGCCCTGCTCAAGACCTGCGCGCTGGAGTGGCCGCAGGCGGCGCTCAAGGCCATCGACATCGAACGCGCCGGTCGCAGCGACGAGGCACTCGCCAACGCCATCGCGGACGAGCTGCTGCTCGGAGGCGGCGAGATCGAGGTCGCGCTCGGCGCCGACGGCGCGCGCCGCACGCTGCACTGCGTGGCGCGCCCGGCCGAAGCCACCGCGCCCGTGATCGAGGCCGGCGACGTGGTCGTGGTCTCGGGCGGTGCGCGCGGCGTGACCGCGGCCTGCCTGCTCGAGTGGGCACGCGTCGCGCGGCCGACGCTGGTGCTGCTCGGCCGCACCCGCCTGCGCGAGGAGCCCGCGCTGTATGCCGGCATCGAAGACGAGGCCAGTCTCAAGCAGGCCCTGCTCAAGGCCGCGCGCGCGGCCGGCCAGCAGCCGACGCCGGCCGAGCTGCAGGCGCAGGTCTCGCAGGTGCTGGCCGCGCGCGAGATCCGCGCCACGCTGGAGGCGCTGCGCGCGACCGGCGCGCAGGCGCACTACCTCACCGCGCCGGTCGACAACGCCGCCGCGCTGCGCGTCACGCTGGACGAGGTGCGCGGCAAGATCGGACCGATCCGCGGCGTGGTGCACGCCGCCGGCGTGCTGGCCGACAAGCGCATCGCGGAAAAGACCGATGCGATGTTCGAGCGCGTGTTCGACACCAAGGTGCGCGGCCTGGCCGCCCTGCTCGATGCCACGGCGGATGATCCGCTGAAGCTGCTGGCGGCGTTCTCCTCGGTCTCGGCGCGCTGCGGCAACACCGGCCAAGCCGACTACGCCATGGCCAACGAGGTGCTGGCGCGCGTGATGCACGCCGAGGCACGGCGTCGCCCCGGCTTGCGCGCGAAGTCCCTGGGCTGGGGTCCGTGGGAAGGCGGCATGGTCTCGCCCGCGCTGAAGGCGCGCTTCGCCGAACTCGGCGTGCCGATGATCCCGCTGGATGCCGGCGCGCGGCTGTTCGTCGACGAGATGAGCGATGCCGGCGCGGTCGAGCTGGTGCTGGGCGGCGAGCCGCGCCCCGAGGCCCTGCTGTCGGACGGCGCCGACGGCCGCGTCGATTCGCTCGAACTGGTGGTGCGGCGCGACAGCCATGGCTACCTCGAAGGCCATGCGTTGAACGGCGAGCCGCTCGTGCCCGTCGTGCTCGCGGCTGAATGGCTGACCCGCGCCGCGCGCAGCCTGCGTCCGGGACGGCACGTGCAGGCCCTGCTCGATCTCAAGGTGCTCAAGGGCATCCGCCTGCATGGATTCGAGAACGGCGGCGACCGCCTGCGCATCGAGGCGCGCCCGGTGCCGGGCAGCCAGGGCCGCGAGCTGAACCTCCTGATCCGCTCGCCCGGCGGCACCCCGCACTACAGCGCACGCGCCGTGCTGGGCGATGCGCCGCTCGCGCCCGGCAAGCCGGTCGAAGTGCTCAGCCTGCAGCCCTGGAGCGGCGGACCGCTGTACGGCGACCTGCTGTTCCACCGCCAGTCCTTCGAGCTGATCGACTCGCTCGACGGCATCTCGGACGAGGGCGTGGCCGCCACCGTGCGTGGCGTGCAGGCCGCGAACTGGCCGTCAGAGGACTGGCAGCTCGACGTCGCCGCGCTCGATGCCGGCCTGCAGACGGCCGTGCTGTTCGGCCGCCGCATGCTGGGCTCGGCCAACCTGCCCACCGCCATCGGCGAGCTGCGCAGCTTCGGCGCACCCACGAGCGGCACCATCCGCGTCAGCGCCCAGCGCCGCCAGGTCGGCGCCTCGGCCACCACCACCGACATCGTGCTCAGCGACGCGCAGGGCAGGCGCGTGGCCGAGCTGATCGGGGTGACGAATCATGCGTTTTAGAAGCCGTGATTGGTGATTTGTGATTCGTGATTCGCTGAGAGCCGTGATTGGTGATTTGTGATTCGTGGTTCGTTGACAAGCGGGGGATCTGGCTCGATCGGGTGGGCGGTCAACACTCCCGCTTGCTCACTCCCCCTCCCTTTCGCCGCAGGCGAAGGGGAGGGTCGGGGTGGGGTGCTTTCGAGTGTTCAGAGCAACCCCCTCCCAACCTCCCCCTGCCCGCTGCGCGGGCAAGGGGAGGAGCCGTGGGCCGTGATCGCCCGCGACGTTCAAGGGGCAGATCATGATTGATCGAAGCGGTTCTGCGCTGCCGCGCGGCGCTGGCTTTCTCCCCCTCCCTTTCGCCGCAGGCGAAGGGGAGGGTCGGGGTGGGGTGCTCCTGCGGGATCAGAGCGACCCCCTCCCAACCTCTCCCTGCCCGCTGCGCGGGCAAAGGGAGGAGCCGTGGTCCGTGATCGCTCTGCGATCCTCGGCTGCGCTGGCCTTTGGAGCAGTCATCACTGGTGGCGCGTCGGAGCCACGAATCCCATGACCGGCTGGAACATCGCCATCGTCGGGCGCGCCTGCGTGCTGCCCGGCGCGCTCTCGCCCGAGGCGCTGTGGGAGGCCGTGAGCGAGGGGCGCGATCTGACCTCACG
>JANJTY010000695.1 GCA_024710865.1 Lysobacteraceae bacterium
CACCGCCAGCACGGTGATGTCCTCCATCTCCTCCTGCATCAGGCGCAGCCCGATTTCGGCCTCGTTGCCGATGCCGAAGCTGTCGTGCGCCAAGCTCAATCGGGTATCGAGGCCGACGCGCGAGAACGCGCGGTTGTTGCCATTGACGTTGTCGCTGTAGTTCCAGACCGTGAGGCCGTCTTCGTTCGTGGTGGTCGGGGCACCGCCGACGGTGGCGAAGCGCCAGTAGTCGCGCGTGGTCTCGCTGGCGTAGAGCAGGGTCTGCAGGCGCATCCCTGTGCCGATGTCCCAGTCGTGGTTGAGGTCGACCGAGGTGCGGTCGGTCAGGAAGTAGTCGTCGGGTGCGGGGTTGAAGCGCGCGCCGGCCTCGTATGCGTCGGGGAAGAGGCCGCGGTAGGAGATGTTGGCGCTGTTGCTGTAGTGCGTGACCTTGACGCCGATCGACTGGGTGTCGCCGATCCACAAGCCCGACTTCAGCATGATGTCGGTCATGCCGTAGCCCTTGTCCATGAAGCCGTCGCTCTCGGCGCGGGTGGCCATCAGGCCGAAGCGGGCCTCGCCGGAGTCCGAGCTGGCACCGAGCTCGACCGTGCCCTCGACGCTGTCCCACGAGCCCAGCCGCAGCGCCACCGCGGCGCCGTCCTCGGGCGTGCGGGTCAGGAAGTTGATCACGCCGCCGATGGTGTTCGGGCCGTAGCGCAGCGTGGCCGCGCCCTTGAGGATCTCCACGCCTTCCATGCGCTGCACGCGCGGGTTGTAGTAGCGGCTGTTGCCCACAAAGATGCCGGGCTGGACCGGCACGCCGTCCTCCAGCACCAGGGTCTTGTAGTCGCCGGCCGTGAGTCCCCGCACGCCGATGTTGGTGACCACCGCACTTTCTTCTTCACGCTTGATGTGGACGCCGGGCACGCGGCGCAGCACGTCCTCGGTCGAGCGCGGCTGGATCTGGTCGATCTGCTCGGCGGTCACGACATCGATAGCGCCTGGAATCTTCTTGCCCTCGTCCTTGGCCGGCCCCACCACGTCGATGCGCGGCAGGTCGGCCGCCGCGTCGTCCAGAGGCTGAGCCAGGGCGAAGCTGCTGGGTGCGAGCAGGGCCAGCGAAACGGCCAGCGCCAGGCGGGACTGCGGGAGGTGGTGGGCCCAGCGCGGGCCGGTGCAGCGGTTGGGTCGGTACATGCAGCGCTCGAAGGCGAAGGGAATGACGTGGATTCGGAAGCGGCGCCCTGCACCGGTGCCGGGCAGCTTCGACAGCTAGGGATCGCGTGCAGCCAGCGGTTCGCGAGCATCGGCGAGGGTCGATGGACGGGCGAACCGCGGCCAAACCGCGGTATGCAAATGATAACGAGTTGCGTTTATATACACAACCCGCACTGTGAAGACCGCGCCAGATCGGGCGCAGCCGCCCGCGCAGCGGAAACGGCACGCCCCGTTCCCTGGAGCGACAGCGAGTGCGCGGTGCGGGGGGCCGCGCGAGTGCACGGCGCTACGGCGCGTCGAATTCCGACGCCAGCCCCACCTCCGCAGCACCGAGCGCGTGCGCGAGCTGCGCGGCCGTCACCGGCTTGCGCAGGAAGCCCCGCAAGCCGGCGGCACGCGTCTGGGCTTCGGCTTCCGGATCGGCGCGCGCCGTCACGGCCAGCAGGGGCAGGATCTCGCCGCGCGCGCGCAGCAGGCGGGCCAGGGCCAGGCCATCCATGCCCGGCAGGTCGAGGTCGAGCAGGGCCGCGTCGAAGCGCCCGGGCTGCAGCTCGGCCAGCGCAGCCAGCGCATGTGGCGCCAGCGTCACCCGGTGTCCGAGCGACTGCAGGAGTCCACTGATCGTGGCCGCCACGGTGGCATCGTCCTCCACCAGCAGCAGTCGCAGGCTGCGCGGCGCGGCGACCTGCGGGGCCGGAGGCAGCGCCACGGGCGGCGGCTCTGCGGCGGACGGCAGCGGCAGCAAGACGCGGAAGCGCGAACCCCGGCCCGGCGCGCTGTCGAGCTCGATCTCCCCGCCCATCAGCTGCGCCAGCTCGCGCGAGATCGCCAGTCCCAGGCCGCTGCCGCCGTGGCGCGCAGCGGTTTGCGCGCCCTCCGCCTGGGCAAAGCGCTGGAACAGCCGGGCCTGCTGCTGCGCATCCAGGCCAGGGCCGGTGTCCTCCACCTCCACCGCGAAGGTCCGCCCCGCGCGGGTGCCGAGCCAGCGCAGCACCACCTCGCCGCGCTCGGTGAACTTCACCGCGTTGCCGCCGAGGTTGAGCAGGATCTGGCGCAGACGCAGCGGATCCCCCAGCAGCCAGGCGTCGGCCTGGTCCAGCCCGTCCAGGCGGAACGCGAGCCCCTTGCGCGCGGCCTGCGCGCGCAGCGGCGCGGCGACGTCCTCCAACAGCGGACCGGGCAGGAAGGGTCGTGCCTCCAGCGGGAGCTGACCCGCCTCGATGCGGGCCAGGTCGAGCGCGTCGTTCACCACGCGCAGCATGACCTCGCCCGAGCGCGCGATGGCCTCGACGTAGCCGCGCTGCTGCACATCCAGCGCGGTGCGGGCGAGCAGCTCGGTCATGCCGAGCACGCCGGTCATCGGCGTGCGCACCTCATGTCCGAGATGCTGAAGGAAGCCGGTCTTGGCCTCCGAGGCACGCAGCGCCAGGCGCCGCTCCTGCTCGGCCAGGGCCAGCGCATGACGGCGCGCCAGGCGCGTACGCCAGCCGCGCAAGGCCAGGGTGGCCGCGGCCAACCCGAGCAGGCCGAATCCAACCAGTGCGTGCAGCTCCCGCCACCATGGCGGTGACACGTTCAAGGCCACTGTTACAGGCTCGCCGCGCCAGCGGCCCAGGCGGTCGCTGGCCTGCACCTCGAAGCGGAACGCGCCGGGCGGCAGCTGCGAGAACACGCGCTCGCCGCGCCCGCGCTGCTCGACCCACTCGTTCTCGTAGCCGCGCAGACGGAAGCGGTAGCGCACCGTGGCCGACTCGGCAAAACTCATCACGCGCGCCGCGATGTGGATCTCCCGGTCGTCGTACCGCAGCGCCAGTGGCCCGGATGCATCGAGCGTCAGCGGCAAGCCGTCGCGGCGCAAGGTGACCGACTCGATCCGCAACCAGGGCGGCTCGACCTCGCCGCGCAGCCGCTCCGGGTCGAAGGCAATCAGGGCACGCTGGCTGCCGGCCACGACCAGGCCCTCGCGCGTCACCAGGCCAGGACGGTCGCCGAACTCGACGCTGGGCAGGCCGTCGCGCAGACCGAACACGCGCACTGCGCCGCTCGCCGCGTCGACTCGCACCAGGCCGCGCGGCGTCGTCAGCCACACCCGCCCATCGCGGTCAGGTAGGACACCGCCGGCTGCCACGGCGGGCAATCCATCGCCGGCCGCGATACTGCGCTGCAGCTCCAAGGCATCGCCCGAGACCGCGAAGGCGTGGAGTTTGCCGGGCTGAGCGATCCACAGGCGTCCATCCGGATCGAATCCCAGCCCCTGCGTCGGCTCGCGTGGCGAACCCTCGGGGCGCTCGAAGCGGCGTTCGGCGGGGTCCCAGCGCAGCACGCCGTAGCCACCGGCGATCCAGAGCCTGCCGCTGCCATCAAGCGCCATCTGCTCGGTGTCGGCGCTCGGCAAACCGCGGGCGGGACCGGGCTCGATGCGCTCGGTGACGCGCCCGTCGAGCTCGCGGCGCTCCAGGCCCGCGCCCAGGGCAGACAGCCAGAAGCCGTCCTCGCCGTCCGCAATCAGCAGGTCGATCTGCCCGGGCAACGGCGCATCGGAGGCGCCATCGGCCAAGACCATCCGCACCTCGCGCGTGACCGGATCGAAACGCGCCAGGCCGCGCTGGAATCCGATCCAGAGCCCGCCGTCCGCCGTCTCCAGCACGCTGAAGGCGCGCGTCTCCGGCAGCGGCGACGCAGTGGTGAAGAAGCGCTCGAAGCGGCCACTGCGCAGATCGAGCCGGTCGAGCCCACCGCCCGCCCCGACCAGCCAGACCCGGCCGTCACCGGCGTCGGCAACACCGCGCGGCTGCAGCACGCTGGGCGCGTCCTCCAGCTCCGGCACGCTGTGCCAGACGCTGAAGCTGCGCCAGTCGCGCGGCAGGCGCACGACGCCGCCGCCGGCACTGGCGATCCAGAGTCCGCCTTCGTGGTCGAGGTGCAGGTCCATCACCGCGTGCGAGCGCAGCGCGAACGGACGGCGCGAATCCGCCACGTGCTGCACCAGACCGCCCTCATGCAGTCGGAACAGTCCCTGGCCGGAGCCGAACCAGAGCGCGCCCTCGGCGTCGTGCAGCAGCGAGGTCACCGGCCGCGGCGGCAGCGTGCCCTCGACCAGGACCGGTGATTCGTGCCGCCCGTCCGGATGGCGGATGCGCAGACCAACGCCGGTGCCGACCAGCAGGCTGCCGTCCTGCCGCGCGCGCAGGCGCACGACCAGTCGCCCGTCCAGTTCGGAATCGGGGATGAAACGATCCTGCGCGTGTCGCGCCAGTCCCTCGGCCGTGCCGACCCAAAGCACGCCGCCGGCGTCGACCGCCAACGCCAGCACGTCGTCCCCCGGCAAGGCATCGGCGCGCACCGGGTCGGCGAGGAAGCGCCGCACCACGCCGCTGTCGGAATCGAGCCGGAACAGTCCGCTGCCGAAGCCGCCGTACCAGATCGCCCCGTCCGGAGTCTGCGCGATGGCCCAGACATCCCGCGCGCCGCCGCCCGGAGCGCCATCGAACACCGGTCGCGAGAACCGTTCGCGCGCGACGTCCAGCATGGCAAGGCCAGCGCCCTCCAGCCCGACCCAGAGCCGGTTGCGCGAATCGACCAGCAGCGCCTGCACCGCATTGCCGGGAATCGACCCCACATCCTCGGGCAGGTGCTGCCAGACGCGGAAGGATTCGCCATCGAACCGCGCCAGGCCATCGCGCGTGCCGATCCAGAGGTAGCCGTCGGCGTCCTGCGCCAGCGCGGTGGCCTGGCTGGAGGGCAGGCCTTCGGCTGGTCCGAAGGCCTGGAACAGCGGCGTCTCCGGCAACGCGCGCGCGGCCGGCGGAAGACCGGCCAGGCAGAGCAGCAGCAGGACGCAGCCCGGGCGCATGCCGCGATGCTGGCAAGCGCGGCGCCCGGGGGCAAGCGCGAACGATCCGTTCGCACGGGCATCGGGCGCGCTGTGGCAGCATGCGCGCATGCCCGATCCGCATGCCACCGGTCCACGCCCGAGCGCGCCGCTGCGCTGGCTGCTGGCCGGCGCCGTGATCGTGGGTCTGCTCGTCGCCGCGGCCAGCCTGCTGGCCCTGGCCGATTCCGCGCTCTCGGTCTGGCAGCGCCTGCAGGACCTGCCGGGCTGGCTGCGCGCGCTCTACCTCGGCCTGCTCGGCCTCCTCGCCCTGGCCTCGGCCGTGGTGCTGTGGTGGCTGCTGCGCTCGCGCGCGCCGCGCGCGCCGAAGGCAGCGCCGATCGACCGCGCCGCGATCGAGGCGCGCCTCGTTGCGCTGGAAGCCGAACCCGGCGCGACCGACGCTGCGCGCGCCGAACTGGCCGAACTCGACGCGCGCCGCGGCGGCGGCCAGCTCCACGCCGCCCTGTTCGGCGCCATCTCCACCGGCAAGAGCAGCCTGCTGCGGGCGCTGGCGCCGCAAGCCGAGGTCGCGGTCGACGTGCGCGGCGGCAGCACGCGCGAGGTGCAGCACGCGCGCGGCCGGCTGCCGGATGGCAGCGCGCTGGTGCTCGCCGACGTGCCCGGCACACAGGAGCACGGCGGCGAGCGCTGGGCCGCGCTGGCCGAGCGCGAGGCGGCGCGCGCGCACGTGCTGCTCTACCTCGTCGATGGCGACCTCAGCCGCACCCAGGCCGCCGAACTGGCCCGTATCGGGGCCTTCGGCAAGCCGCTGCTGCTGGTGCTGAACAAGGCCGACCGCTACGACGCGCCGGAGCTGGAGGCGCTGGGCGCGCGCCTGTCCGCGCGCGCGAAGGAACACGGCGGGCGCTTCGTCGCGGCCCGCGCCGGCGGCGAGGAGCTCGTGCTGCGGCGCCTGCCGGACGGGCACGAGGAAAGCCTGCGCCGCCCGCGCCCGGCCGACCTCGCCGCCCTGCAGCGCGAGTTGGTGCGCATCGCCCGGTTCGGCGCGGAGGCGCTGGAGCCGGCGCGCGAGGCCGCGGTCGTGGCCGCCATCGATGCCGAACTGGCGCAGGCCGAAGCCGCGACGCGGGCGCGGCGCAGCGAGGAGACGGTCGCGCGCTACACCCGCCGCGCCGTGCTCGGTGCGATGGCCGCGGTCGCGCCCGGCAGCGACCTGGTTATCCAGGGCGCGCTCGCCACCGCCCTGGTGCGCGAACTCGCTCGCATCCACGACCTGCCGGTGCGCGACATCGACCTCGATGCCTTCCTGGCCCGCGCCGGCAGCCTGGTGCGCACCAGCAGCTCGCTGCTGCTGGCAGTCGCGGGCAATGCGCTGAAGGCCTTCCCGGGCCTCGGCACGCTGGGTGGCGGCCTGCTGCACGCGATCGCCTACGGCCTGATCTTCGACAGCCTGGGACGCGCCCTGGCCCAGACCCTGGCCGAGACCCGCCGCTTCGACCGCGAGGCCAGCCTGGACGCCTTCGCCGCCGCGCTGAAGTCGCCCGGCGGCGAGCGCGTGCTGCGCGTGCTGGGCCTGGCGCGCGAGGCCCTGGGCGAACGCCGCGAAACCGAAGGACAGCGCGGATGACGCGCGCGCTGCCCGCCCTCCTGGCCCTGCTGCTGCCGCTCGCCGCGGCCGCGCAGCCGCGCGACTGGGTCATCGACCCGGTGCACACGCGGGTGATCTTCCGCGTCCAGCACCTCGGCCTGTCCGACGCCATAGGAACCTTCGCGGCGCCCGAAGGCCGGCTGCGCTTCGATCCGGACGACTGGGCCAGCGCCACGCTCGAGGTTAGCCTGGCGCTGGACACGCTCGACCTCGGCGAGGCCGACTGGAACCGGCGCATGCTGCGGCGCGACTTCCTGCACGTGGAGGAGCAGCCGCGCGCACGCTTCGTCTCGCGCCGGATCGAGCCGCTCGACGCCGACCGCTTTCGCGTCGAGGGCGAACTGGAGCTGCGCGGCGGGACGCACCCGGCCACGCTGGACGTGCGCTACAACGGCCAGCGCCGGCATCCGCTCACCCTGCGCCGCACCGCCGGTTTCTCCGCCACGCTGACACTGTCGCGCAGCGCGCTCGGCCTGCGCGCCTGGCCGAACCTGATCGGCGATGCGGTGCGGGTGGAGATCGAAGTCGAGGCCAAACGCGCGCGAAGGAAGGACGACGATGCCGTGGACGAATGAACCGCAGCGCTGGGGCGCGATCAGCATCGCCCTGCATTGGCTGGTCGCGCTGGGCGTGTTCGGCCTGGTCGCGGTCGGCCTGTACATGACCGAGCTGCCGACCTCGCCCGCCAAGCTCAAGGTCTACGCCCTGCACAAGAGCGTGGGCATGACCGTGCTGGCGCTGATGCTGCTGCGCCTGGGCTGGCGCCTGTATGCCGGTGCGCCCGGCCCGGCCGCGTCGATGCCGGCCTGGCAGCGGCGCAGCGCCGCCGCCGTGCATGCCGGCCTGTACCTCGCCGTGTTCGCCATGACCCTGTCGGGCTGGCTCTACAACTCGGCCAGCAACTTCCCGCTACGCTGGTTCAACCTCGTCACCCTGCCCGCCCTGTCTGGACCGGACCCGGCGCTGAAGGCGCAGGCCCTGGCGGTGCACCAGGGCGCGCTCTGGCTCCTGCTGGCCCTGCTCGTCCTGCACGTCGGCGCCGCCTTCAAGCACCACTTTATCGACCGCGACGCCACCCTGCGCCGCATGCTGCCCTGGAAGACCTCCGCATGATCCGCACCGCCCTCATCGCCCTCGCCGCCGCCTTCACCTTGCCCCTGTCCGCCGCCGAGTGGACGATGCTGCCGGACTCGCGCCTGGGCTTCGTCGCCAGCGCCCAGGGCGAATCCTTCGAAGGCCGCTTCGCACGCTTCTCGGCGCAGATCCGCTTCGACCCGGCCGCGCTGGAGGGCGCCGCCTTCGAGGTGACGATCGAGCCGGGCTCGGTCGATACGCAGAACGCCGAGCGCGACGAACTGCTGCCGGCGCCCGACTTCTTCGACGTCGGCACGCACCCGCAGGCGCGCTACCGCGCGACCCGCTTCGAGGACCTCGGCGCCGGCCGCTACCGCGCCCTGGGCGAGCTCAGCCTGCGCGGAACCACGCAGCCGGTGGCGCTGGACTTCGCCTGGGTCGAGGACGGCGCCGGCAACGCCCAGCTGCAGGGCGAGGCCAGCCTGAGCCGGCTCGCTTTCGGCGTGGGCGGCGGCGACTGGGCCGATACCGAGATGATCGACGACGCGGTCACGGTGCGCACCACCCTGCAGCTGCGTCGGACAGACGCCGGAGCTCAGTAGATCTCGCCCACGCAGCAGCGCAGCGAGCCGCCGGCCTTCTCGATCTCGTCCAGGGCCACGCTGCGGATGCGGAAACCGCAGCGCTCGAAGGCGCTGCGCGAGGCCGGCAGCAGCGCATCGGCCGCGGCTTCGCTCATCCACACGCTGGACTCGCGTAGGGCGATGCAGTTGCCGGCGAAGGCCTGTTTCTCCTCGCGCGTCAGCCAGATCGCGCTGGCGCCGAAATCGGCGGCGATGGCCTCGGCCGCGGCGGCATCGGCGAAACCGTCCGGGCACAGCACCACGGCGCGTCCGGCCAGCACGCTCATCACCACGTTGCCGTGGTACTCGCCCGGCGCGAGTTCGTACAGGAAGCTGGCGCGCAGGCCGAAGGCGGCGTGCATGGCGGCGGCGCCGAGCGCGTCGCAGCGCTCGGACAGGCCGCAGTAGCCGATGCCGCGACTGCGGTCGATCACGAGCGAACCGGTCAGCTCGCAGATGCCGGGCTGGGGGCGCAGGTCGTGCAGGGCATAGCCCAGCACGCCCGCGAAGAATCCGGCGATGTCGGCGCGCTCGGCCTCGCGCTGGCGCACCGGATGGCGCATGTGGCCGAGCAGCCAGCGCCCGGGCGCGGTGGCGAAGACGTTGTTGGGGAAGACCGCGTCCGGCGTGAGCGGATCGCCGGGGAAGGCGATGGCCGGCAGCTCGCTCGCCAGCGCGCGCTGCAGGGCGCGGTGCTGGGTCAGGGCGTGCTCGCCGCTGACCGCCGTTCCCATCGCCTTGTAGCGGTTGTCCTGCGCCGACTGCGCGGCCAGATGGAACCCCTCGGGCTGGACCAGGAACACGCCGCGCGGCACGCCGGCGCGGTCCGCCGCGCAGCGCTCGGGCAGGCGCGCGGCGCGCCACTCGGCCGGATCGTGCAGGATCATGCGGCGCGTTCTCCCACCGTTTCCACCGCGCCCAGGGCGCGCTCGACCACCTCCCAGCCGGCCCCGGCGCGGTGCGCCTGTTCCGACAGGATCTGGCGGAAGCGCCGCCCGCCGGGCTCGCCGTGGAACAGGCCCAGCACGTGCCGCGCGATGTGTTTGAGCGCCACGCCGCGCGCCAGCTGCGCCTCGACGTAGGGCTGGATGGCACGCAACAGCTCGGCGCGCGGACGCAACGGTGCATCTGGCTGGTACAGCGCCGTGGCGATGCGATGCAGGGCATAGGGCTCGTGGTAGGCCAGCCGCCCCAGCATCACGCCGTCGACGTGAGCGAGCTGGTCCTGCACCTGGTCGAGGCTGAGAAGGCCGCCGTTGATCACCACCGTCAGCTCCGGCCGTTCCGTTTTCAGCCGGTGCACCCACTCGTAGCGCAGCGGCGGGATCTCGCGGTTCTCCTTCGGCGA
>JANJTY010000515.1 GCA_024710865.1 Lysobacteraceae bacterium
TGCTTCTTGCGCAGGTCCCAGACGATGCCCGAACCGCGCAGCATCGGGCCGCTCATGCCCCAGGCCATGGCCTGCTCGGGCGTGACCACGCCGATGCCGACGGTGCGCTGCTTCCAGATGCGGTTGTCGGTCAGCAGGGTCTCGTACTCGTCGACCTTGCCGAAGAAGTCGTCGCAGAAGGCGTCGAGGAAGTCGAGCAAGGTGCCCTCGCGCCACTCGTTCGAGCGCTTGAGGTCCTTGCCCTTGCGCCACTTCGACTCGGCGTACTTGGGCATGGAATCGGGGAAGTCGCGATAAACGCCGCCCGGACGGTAGTAGGCCGCGTGCATGCGCGCGCCGGATACCGCCTCGTAGACGTCCATCAGCTCCTCGCGCTCGCGGAAGGCGTAGAGGAACACCGCCATCGCGCCGAGGTCGAGGCCGTTGGAACCGATCCACATCAGGTGGTTGAGGATGCGCGTCACCTCGTCCATGCAGGTGCGGATCCATTGCGCCCGCGCCGGGGCCTCGATGCCCATCAGCTGCTCGATGGCGCGCACGTAGGCGTGCTCGTTGCACATCATCGAGACGTAGTCGAGCCGGTCCATGTAGCCGATCGACTGGTTGTAGGGCTTGGACTCGGCCCGTTTCTCGGTGCCGCGGTGCAGCAGGCCGACGTGCGGGTCGGCACGCATCACGGTCTCGCCGTCCATCTCCAGCACCAGGCGCAGCACGCCGTGCGCGGCCGGATGCTGGGGGCCGAAGTTCATCGTGTAATTGCGGATTTCCTGGGTCATGCGATCAGCCCTTGCGCGCGGCGGATTCGGCCGCGGCCTGCTCGAAGCGGGAGTCCTCGCGCACCACGCGCGGCACGCCGACGCGTGGGTCGATCGAGACCGGCTCGTAGACCACGCGCTGGCGCTCGGGGTCGTAGCGCACCTCGACGTTGCCGATCAGCGGGAAATCCTTGCGGAACGGATGACCGACGAAGCCGTAGTCGGTGAGGATGCGGCGCAGGTCGGGATGGCCCTCGAAGACGATGCCGAACAGGTCGAAGGCCTCGCGCTCGAACCAGTTCAGCCCGGGCCAGATGTCGACCAGGGACGGCACGATGGGCAGGGCGTCGTCGGCGGCGAAGCAGCGCAGGCGCAGGCGCCGGTTGTGCTTGAGCGACAGCAGGTGCAGGACCGCGGCGTACCGCTTCTCGGGTCCCTTGCCGCGCGGGCGATCCTCCCAGCGGAAGCGGCCCGGGCCGGCGCCCTCGACGCCGCGTGAGAAGCCTTCGTTGGAGACCGCGGTGGTGTCCCACTCGGCGGTTCCGTAACTGAGGTAGTCAACGCCGCAGATATCGACCGCCTGCTCGAAGGCGAACTCGGCCTCGTCGCGCAGGGCGCGACAGATTTCCAGCCAGTGGTCTGGGCCGACTTCGATGGTGACTTCGCCGCGCGCCTCGGCCAGCGCGATCAGCTTGCCGTTGAAGCGGGCGCGCAGGCGCTCGGAAAGGGACAGGGTTGGCTCGGCCATGGCTCGGGCTGGCAGGTGTAGGTTGCGGCCGCGCTCAGCGCGCGATGGTGTTGGTGCGGCGGATCTTCTTCTGCAGCTGCAGGATGCCGTGCACCAGGGCTTCGGCCGTGGGCGGGCAGCCCGGCACGTAGACATCGACCGGGACCACGCGGTCGCAGCCGCGCACCACCGCGTAGGAGTAGTGGTAGTAGCCACCGCCGTTGGCGCAGGAGCCCATCGAAATCACCCACTTGGGGTCGGGCATCTGGTCGTACACCTTGCGCAGCGCGGGGGCCATCTTGTTGACCAGGGTACCGGCCACGATCATCACGTCGGACTGGCGCGGGCTTGGCCGGAAGATCACGCCGTAGCGGTCGAGGTCGAGGCGCGCCGCGCCGGCATGCATCATCTCGACCGCGCAGCAGGCCAGGCCGAAGGTCATCGGCCACATCGAGCCGGTGCGCGCCCAGTTGATCAGGGCATCCAGGCTGGTGGTGGCGAAGCCGCGCTCCAGCAGCGGGTTGTCGCCCTCCGGGCGCAGGATGTCGTCGACCCGGCCGAGCGGCTCCGGGTTGTGCATCACGCGCGAGACGGTCTGCATCACTCCCATTCCAGCGCTCCCTTCTTCCACTCGTAGATGAACCCGATCACGAGGATGCCGAGGAAGATCGCCATGGCGACGATCGAGCCCAGGCCGATTTCCTTGAACACGACGGCCCAGGGAAACAGGAAGGCGATCTCGAGATCGAAGATGATGAACAGGATGGCGACGAGGTAGTAGCGCACGTCGAAGCGCATGCGCGCGTCATCGAAGGCCTCGAAGCCGCACTCGTAGGGCGAGAGCTTCTCGCTTTCGGGGCGCTTCGGCCCCAGGGCCCAGCCGATGACCAGCAAGGCGATGCCGATCACGGTTGCGACGAAGATGAACAGCAATATCGGCAGGTAGTCGCCCAACACGCGCGTTGTTTCCTTGGCAGCGCCGACTGGCGCATGGCGTCACCGCAGTCGTTCCGGATCCGGGCCGCGGCTTGGGTGGAGGGAACTCCGGGTGGCGGACGCGGCCGGCAGCCGCATCAGTCACCCGACCAGTCAAGCGGAACACCGGGATGGTCGCGCGCGCCGCCGACTGGCGACACGTCGTGCAGCACGCCCGGCGTTCAGCCGACGATTGTAGCGGGCGACGCGACGCAAGCCTAGGGTGAGATGTCAGCGCACGTGGCTTTCACCGCATCCGGCCGGCGAACCGGGAGCATCCCTCGCGGCGCAGCCGGCCGAGCACGGACCGGAATCCTGCTTGAAAGGGGATGCGACCTTGGTTATCCTTCCGCTTCTTTGCCCCGCCCGATTAAAGAGGAACTTGCCATGAAAGTCCTGTCTTCCCTGAAGTCGGCGAAGACCCGCCACCGCGACTGCAAGGTCGTGCGTCGCCGCGGCAAGGTCTTCGTCATCTGCAAGAGCAACCCGCGCTTCAAGGCGCGTCAGCGCTGATCCGGCGCCGGATGCCGCAGAACCGACGGGCCGCGCAAGCGGCCCGTTTTCGTTTGGAGGCGCCGCCGGGTTCTGCTACAACGGCCCCACCCAAACCGCACGCGAGGTCCCCATGAACCGCTTCGCCGCTGCCCTCCTGTTCGCCGCCCTGGCCCCCGCGTCCGCGCTGGCGCAGGACTCCGAGGAACGTGCCGATCGCCTGCTGATCGAGCGCGCGCGCCAGGCCGAGTCGATGCCGCTGCCGCAGCGCGGCCAGAGCATGGGCCAGGTCGAGGCCGGCTTCGGCGCGCCACGCGAGAAGCGGGCCCCGGTCGGGGGCGACCGCCCGCAGCATCCGCCCATCACGCGCTGGGTGTACGAGGGATTCAGCGTCTACTTCGAGAACGATCGCGTGATCGATGCCGTCCTCAACCGGGCCTCCGAGCGCGAGCGCGGGCCCAAGCCGGTGCACTGAATGGACTCCAGCGCCTTCCATCTTCCGGCCGAATGGGCCGAGCAGTCCGGGGTCCTGATCGCCTGGCCGCACGAGGGCACCGACTGGGCCCCGCGACTCGACACGGTCGAATCCACCTACGTCGCCCTGACGTCAGCCATCGCCGCGTTCGAGCCGGTGCTGGTCTGCGTCGCCGATGCCGCGCTGCAGGCGCGTGCGGCACGGCTGCTGACTGTCGCCGGAGCGCGCATGGACCGCGTGCGGTTCATCCGGGCCGAGTACGACGACACCTGGCTGCGCGATTCCGGCCCCATCACCCTGGTCGGTCCGGATGGCTTCCGCCTGCTCGATTTCCGCTTCACCGGCTGGGGTGGGAAATACGAAGCGGGACTGGACGATCGCCTCGTGGCACAGCTGACGGAAGCTGGCGTGTTCGGGCGCGCCAGCCACGCGCGTATCGACTTCGCCCTGGAGGGTGGTGCGATCGATACCGACGGCGCCGGAACCCTGCTCACCACATGGCGCTGCCTGCACGAGCGCCATCCCGAGGCCAGCCGCGAGGCCCTGAGCCATACCCTGGCACACAACCTGCGCCAGGGCCGGGTGCTGTGGCTGGAGCACGGCTACCTGGAAGGCGACGACACCGACGCCCACATCGACACCCTGGCGCGCTTCGCACCGCATGACGCCATCGTGCACCAGGCCTGCGACGATCCGGCCGACAGCCACCACGCGGAACTGGCCGCCATGGCTGCCGAACTGGCCGCGCTGCGCACGCGCCACGGCCAGCCCTACCGCCTGCACGCCCTGCCCTGGGCCCGGCCGATCCGCGACGGCGAGCGGCGTCTGGCGGCGTCCTATGCCAATTTCCTCATCGTCAACGGCGCGGTGCTGATGCCGGCCTACGACGACCCCGCCGACACGCGCGCGGCACAGGTGCTGGGCGAAGCCTTCCCGGGCCGACGCATCGTTCCTGTGCCCTGCCGCCCGCTGATCTGGCAGAACGGCAGCCTGCACTGCGTGACCATGCAGCTGCCGGCCGGGCTGGTCTGATCGGTCCGCGCGATCCTCCCGGAGAACCACCCGCATGAAGCCCCGTACCCTCCGCGTCGCCCTGGTGCAGGACATCGATCGTGGCAGCATCGAGGCCAACCTCGGCCTGATCGAGCAGCGCGTGGCCGAAGCCGCCTCGGCCGGCGCCGGACTCGTGCTGCTGCAGGAGCTGCACAACGGCCCGTATTTCTGCCAGCACGAGTCGGTCGACGAGTTCGACCGCGCCGAGCCGATCCCGGGCCCGAGCAGCGAACGCCTCGGCGCGCTGGCGAAGCGGCACGGCGTGGTCATCGTGGCTTCGCTGTTCGAGCGCCGCGCCGCCGGGCTCTACCACAACACCGCGATCGTGCTGGAGCGCGACGGACGCCTGCTCGGGCGCTACCGCAAGATGCACATCCCGGACGATCCGGGCTTCCTCGAGAAGTTCTACTTCACTCCCGGCGATCTCGGGTTCGAACCGATCGACACCTCGGTCGGCCGCCTCGGCGTGCTGGTCTGCTGGGACCAGTGGTACCCGGAAGCCGCGCGCCTGATGGCCCTGGCCGGGGCGGAACTGCTGCTCTACCCGACCGCGATCGGCTGGGATCCAGCCGATGCGCAGGACGAGAAGGACCGCCAGCGCATGGCCTGGATCCTGAGCCAGCGCGGGCATGCGGTGGCCAACGGCCTGCCCGTGCTGTCCTGCAACCGCACCGGCTTCGAGCCGGCGCCGGATCGCGACGGCGGCATCCAGTTCTGGGGCTCCAGCTTCGTGGCGGGACCGCAGGGCGAACTGCTGGCCGAGGCCGGCGTCGAGGCGGCGGAACTGCTGCTGGCCGATGTCGACCTGGCGCGCAGCGAATCCGTGCGCCGCATCTGGCCCTTCCTGCGCGATCGCCGCATCGACGCCTACGCCGACCTGCTGAAGCGGTACCGCGATTGAGCGCCGCGATCGAAGGCATCGAGGTCGCCCTCGGCGCGGCCCTGCAGGACCAGCCCTGGAAACGCGTCGAGCGCGATGGAGTCGAGTTCCTCCTGCTCGGTACCGCACACGTTTCCCGGCGCAGCGCGGAAGCCGTGGCCGAGGCCATCGCCGCCGGCGCCTTCGATGCCATCGCGGTCGAGCTGTGCGAGGGGCGCTGCCAGGCCCTGCGCAATCCGCAGGCGCTGGCGAAGCTCGACCTGTTCCAGGTACTGCGCGAGGGCAAGGCCGGCATGGTCGCGGCCAACCTCGCCCTGTCGGCCTACCAGAAGCGCCTCGCCGACCAGCTCGGGATCGAGCCGGGCGCCGAGATGCGCATGGCCATCCACGAGGCCGACGCGCGCGCCCTGCCCCTGCACTGCATCGACCGCGACGTCGGCGTCACGCTCAAGCGCATCCAGGCCGCGCTCGGCTGGTGGCAGCGCAGCAAGCTGTTCGCCGGCCTGATCGCCAGCACCCTGGCCGACGACCGCATCGAGGAGGACGAGATCGAACGGCTGAAGGAAGGCGACATGCTGGAAAGCACCTTCGCCGAGTTCGCCCAGCGCAGCGAGCCGCTCTACCGCAGCCTGATCCAGGAACGCGACCACTTCATGGCGGCGCGCCTGCGCCAGCTCGCCGCGGCCACGGATGCGCCACGGCGCGTGCTGGCGATCGTCGGCGCCGGCCACCTCGCCGGTCTGGAGCAGGCCCTGGCCGCTTCGGAGGAGCCGCCGGCCGCAGTGCTGGCGCGCACCACCGCGCTACCGCCGCCCGGACGCTGGGGTCTCTGGTTCACCCTGCTGCTGGCGGCGCTCGTGCTGGGCGGCTTCGTCTGGGGCTTCGCCCAAGGCGCCGAGATCGGCACCGAGGTGGTGCTGCACTGGATCCTGACCACGGGCGTGCTCGGCGCGATCGGCTGCGCCCTGGCCGGCGGCCATCCCTTCAGCATCGTCGGCGCCTTCATCGCCTCGCCGCTGACGCCGCTGCATCCGGCGCTCGCCTCCGGCACGGTCAGCGCCGCGATCGAACTCTGGATGCGCAAGCCGACCGTGGCCGACTTCTCCGCCCTGCGCGAGGACACCGGCAGCCTGCGCGGCTGGTGGCGCAACCGCGTCACCCGCGTGCTGATCAACTTCTTCCTGACCAGCTTCGGCACCGCGATCGGCGTCTGGATCGCGGGCGCCAACATCATCGGCAAGCGGGGTTGAGGCCCGGGCCAGGCGGCCCGGGCCTATCGCCTCACTTCGTCGCGCGGCCCAGGCGCAGGCCCGCCAGCGGCGCCTTGGCGCGACCACGGCGCAGGGTCTCCGCCGTCCATTCGCGCATGTCGTCCATCACCGCGTAGATGGTCGGCAGGAACAGCAGGCTGACGAT
>JANJTY010000008.1 GCA_024710865.1 Lysobacteraceae bacterium
CCAGGCGCTGGTGGCAAGGGTCGGGTTGATGACGGGCTTCATGAAAATGGCGAGGCGCACGACGTCGTCGGTGCCGTTGATCAGCGTGATCCGGGACATGGTCGATCTCCTGCTTGGTTGGCGTTGTCAGAAGGGTTCGAACGCGCTGCACGGACGGCCGTCCGCGGCGTTCGAAGGAGGCGGTTGCAACACCCGTGCCAGCCGCGCGCGCGGCGCCGGCGCTGCGACCGGCGCGCCGACGAGGCCGGTGCCGCCGGCGTCGACATGTCGGCGCCTGTCGGCCGACATGTCGCTGCGGCTTGGCGTCGCGCAGCCGCTGCCGGCATGAGCCCGCGCCGGGACGAGGGCGAGGACACCATTTCCACCCGGCTCGCGCCGGGTGCGGCGATCGCGGCCGAGGGCATCGGCCTGACCCTGCTCTGGCATCCGGACCCGGCGCGGATCGGCGAGCAGGCGCTGCTGCCGGAGCCCGGCGCCACGCTGGCGCTGAGCCGCGGCGAACCCGACTTCCGTGCTGTCGGCGCCGCGCGCGGCGCGGCGCTGGGCGAGCGCTGCATCTCGCGCACGCCGCTGCGCCTGCACGCCCTGGACGATGGCGGCGTCCGCATCGAGGCGCCCGCCAGCCGCATGGCGGTCGCGCTGCAGGGCCGGGACCTGACCAGCGCCGCCCAGCTCGGTGCCGAGGACATCGCGCGCGGCGCCGTGCTCCGGCTCGGCGGACGCGTGCTGCTCTGCCTCCACCGCGGCACCGCCGATGCGGGCCTGCAGCCGATCGCCGGCCTGGTCGGCTGCAGCCGGGCCATGGCGCGCATCCAGCGTGCAGTCCGACGCGTCGCCGCGACCGACGCGCCGGTGCTGGTGACGGGTGAGACCGGCACCGGCAAGGAGTTGCTGGCGCAGGCGCTGCATGCGCTGGGCGCGCGCGCGCGCGGCCCGCTGGTGGCGGTCAACATGGCGGCGCTGACCGAATCCCTGGCGGCCACCGACCTGTTCGGCGCGGCGCGCGGCGCCTACACCGGCGCGACCGCTTCGCGCGTCGGACTGTTCGCGGAAGCCGACGGCGGCACCCTGTTCCTGGACGAGATCGGCGATACGCCGGCGCCGATCCAGCCCATGCTGCTGCGGGTGCTGGAAGCCGGCGAGTACCGCCCGGTCGGCAGCAGCCGCGCGCAGCGCGCGAACGTGCGTCTGATCGCGGCCACCGATCGCGACCTCGGCCCCGGCGTTTTCAACCAGCCGCTGCGGCGGCGTCTGGAGGCGTTCGTCATCGCCCTGCCGCCGCTGCGCGCGCGCCGCGAGGACATCGGTCTGCTGCTGCGCCACTTCCTGCGCGAGGCCAACTGCAGCGACGGCGATCTGACGGGCCTGCCGATCGAGCTGGTCGAGACGCTGGCGCTGTACGACTGGCCGGGCAACGTGCGCCAGCTGCGCCACGCCGCCGCGCGCATCGCGCTGGCCCTGCAGACTGGCAGTTCGCTCGCGCTCGGCGATCTCCTGCAGGCGCCGGCGGCTTCGCGCCCGGCTCAGCATCCGGCCCAGGAGCGCGCCGCGCCGCACCGCGCCCCCTCCACGGTGAGCGCCGACGAGGTGCTGCGCGCGCTGGAGGGCAACGACTGGTGCGTGCGCCAGGCCGCGGCCTCGCTCGGCGTGGCGCGAGCCTCGTTCTATGCCCTGATCGAGGCCCATCCACTGGTGCGGCGGGCGCAGGACATTCCACAGCGCGAGATCGAGGCCGCGCTGCGCCAGGCCCCTGGGCAGCCCTCGCTCTGGGCCGCCGCCCTGCGCACCCCGCGCGAGGCCCTCCGCCGCCACATCAGGGCGCTGGGCCTGGCAGCCGGCTGAGGCCGCGCACACGGCGCGTGGCATGGCTCTTGCTGAAGTCGGCATCGACGCGCGGCGAACCGCGCGCCGTCCCCAACCCGATCCAGCAGGAGTCCGGCATGAACTACCAGAACCTCGCCTTCATGAGCTACGCGGTGCCCACCTTCTACCCCTCGCCCCCCGGATTGGTGGCGCCCGCTTCCGGCGCCCCGGCGGTGCACCTGTCCGATCCGGACCTGACCGCGCGCGCGCAGCGTTTCCTCAACGTGCTGTTCTGGACCCGGCAGCAGTTCGCCGACCAGCCCTGGATGCGCGACGAGAAGACCCTCAAGCTGTTCCAGGCGCCGGAGTTCTATTTCCGTCGCGCCTCGCCGCCGGAGGTGCTGAACCGCCAGTTCGACCTCGCCACCTTCTATGGCTCCTATCCGGCCAATGCGCGCTACGAACTGGCCGAGGCCCTGTATGGCGCGATCCACGGCCGCGCCGAGTTCGCCGACTGGAGCATCACCGCCGGCAGCATCTGCTCGGTCCTTCCGCCCGACGGCCAGCCCCGCCTCGACCTGCTCAACACCGCCATCCTGATGCGCGGCCGGCGCGGCGCGATGGACGATGCCGTGCCCTACGGCCTGATGGAGAAACACTACATCTCCAACATCGATGGCCCGCCCGCGATCTGGCACGCGAACCTCAATCCGACCAGCGTGTTCTCGTTCCGCCTCAATCCCGACCAATC
>JANJTY010000026.1 GCA_024710865.1 Lysobacteraceae bacterium
AGGTTGGTGAGCAGGCGCACCTGCTCCAGCGCCTCGGCCGAGAGGTTCTGCGCCTCGTCGATGATCAACACCACGCGCAGGCCCTGGGCGTAGGCGTCCAGCAGGTAGGCATTGAGCCGGTCGACCATGCCCTTGAGGCTGCCCTGGCGGCCTTCGATGTCGAGCTTGAGCTCCTCGCAGATGGTCTCCAGCAGCTCCAGCGGCGAGACCTTGGGGTTGAGCACCAGCGCGACGCGGGTGTTCTCCGGCAGCTGCTCCAGCAGCAGGCGGCAGAGCGTGGTCTTGCCGGTGCCGACCTCGCCGGTCAGCTGCACGAAGCCGCCGCCGCCGCCCTGGCCGATGCCGTAGAGCAGGTGCGCCAGCGCATCCCGGTGGCGCTCGCTGAGGAACACGAAGCGCGGATCCGGGGTGATCGAGAACGGGGCCTCCTTGAGGCCGAAATACTCAAGGTACATGGCCGCGCGAGTGTACCCGGTCGGACGGTCGGGCTTCGTGTGCTCGGTGGGGAGAGCGGGATTGGCCACGGATGGACACGGATGAACACGGATAAGAGCGGATGGATGCGGATAGACGCAGGAGGCGCGGTGTGCGCGGCCGGAGCATGTGGGCCCGGCTGCACCGGGAACTCCCGGGTCGACAAGCGCCACCGTGCATGGCTTCACCCACGCCATTCGCTCCTGAGCCGCGCTTATCCGTGTTCATCCGTGTCCATCCGTGGCAAAGATCCGGCTTTTCCCCGCCAGCCGCGATAATCGCCGCCCCGCCCGCCCCAGCCCACCGCCATGACCCAGCCGACGCTTCCCCGTGCCCTGCTCTCCGCCGCCGCCGGCCAGGCCGATGCCGATCCGGACGAGACGCGCGAGTGGCTGGAGGCCTTCGATGCGGTGGTGCACGGCGCCGGCAGGGCGCGCGCGCAGTTCCTGGTCGATCGCCTGGCCGACCACGCCCTGGCGCGCGGGGTGCAGTCGGCGCGCGCCAGGGTCACGCCCTATGCCAACACCATCCCGCTGGCGCGCCAGCCGCCCTACCCCGGCGACGAGGCGCTGGAGTCGCGCCTGCTGGCGGCGATCCGCTGGAACGCGATGGCGATGGTGATGCGCGCCAACCGCGACGGCCTGGAGCAGGGCGGCCACATCGCCAGCTTCGCCTCGGCGGCCGAACTGTTCGAGGTCGGCTTCCAGCACTTCTTCAAGGGCGACGGCCATCCCGAGGGCGGCGACCTGGTCTTCTTCCAGCCGCACTCCGCGCCCGGCGTCTACGCCCGCGCCTTCCTCGAAGGCTTCCTCGACGCGGAACACCTGCGCCACTACCGGCGCGAGATCGGCGGGCGCGGCCTGTCCTCCTATCCGCACCCCTGGCTGATGCCGGACTTCTGGCAGTTCCCCACCGGCTCCATGGGCCTGGGCCCGATCAATGCCATCTACCAGGCGCGCTTCCTGCGCTACCTCGACCACCGCGGCCTGAAAGCGGCCCGCGAGCGGCGGGTGTGGGGTTTCTTCGGCGACGGCGAGATGGACGAGCCCGAATCCATCGGCGCGCTCTCGCTGGCCGCGCGCGAGGGCCTGGATCACCTCACCTTCGTCATCAACTGCAACCTGCAGCGGCTCGACGGCCCGGTGCGCGGCAATGCCCGCATCGTGGACGAGCTCGAAGCCCTGTTCACCGGCGCCGGCTGGCACGTGATCAAGGTGCTGTGGAGTTCGGACTGGGACCTGCTGTTCGCGCGCGACCGCGAGGGCGAACTGCTGCGCGCCTTCGCCCAGACCGTCGACGGCCAGTTCCAGACCCTCTCGGCCAACGACGGCGCCTACAACCGCGCGCGGTTCTTCGCGCGCTCGCCCGAGCTGGCCGCCCTGGTGGCCGATCTGTCCGACGCCGACATCGACCGCCTGCGCCGTGGCGGGCACGACCTGCGCAAGCTGCATGCCGCCTACGCGGCGGCCGTGGCGCACCGCGGCCAGCCCACCGTGATCCTGGCCAAGACCATGAAGGGCTACGGCATGGGCAGCGCCGGCCAGGGCCGTATGACCACGCACCAGCAGAAGAAGCTGGAGCTGGCCCAGCTGCAAGCCTTCCGCGAGCGCTTCGCCCTGCCCCTGACCGATGCGCAGCTCGAGAACCTCGACTTCTACCGCCCGGCCGATGACAGCCCGGAGCTGCGCTACCTGCACGCGCGGCGCCAGGCCCTGGGCGGCTACCTGCCGCGTCGCCGCCCGCGCGCGGGCACCGCCGTGGCGGTGCCGGCGGTCGAGTCCTGGGCCGGCTTCGCCCTGCAGGCCGAGGGCAAGGCCATGTCCAGCACCATGGCCGCGGTGCGCATGCTGGGCAATCTGCTCAAGGACCCGCAGCTTGGCCCGCGCGTGGTGCCGATCGTGGCCGACGAGGCGCGCACCTTCGGCATGGCCAGCCTGTTCCGCCAGGTCGGCATCTACTCGCCTCAGGGCCAGCTGTACGAGCCCGAAGACCTCGGCACCATGCTGTACTACCGCGAGGAAACCTCCGGCCAGATCCTGGAGGAAGGCATCAGCGAGGCCGGCGCGATCAGTTCGTGGATCGCCGCCGCGACCAGCTACAGCGTGCACGACCTGCCGATGCTGCCGGTCTACATCTACTACTCGATGTTCGGCTTCCAGCGCGTGGGCGACCTGGTCTGGGCCGCGGCCGACCAGCGCGCGCGCGGCTTCCTGCTGGGCGCCACCGCCGGCCGCACCACGCTCAACGGCGAAGGCCTGCAGCACCAGGACGGCGGCTCGCTGCCGATGTTCGCCACCGTGCCGAACTGCCGCGCCTTCGATCCCGCCCTGGCCTATGAAGTGGCCGTCATCGTCGAGGCCGGCCTGCGCGAGATGCTGGAGCAGCAGCAGGACCGCTTCTATTACCTCACCATCTGCAACGAGAACCTGCCCATGCCCTCGCTGCCCGAGGGCGCGCGCGAGGGCATCCTGGCCGGGCTGTACCGCCTGCCCGGCGCGGGCGACGAGGCCGAGGTGCAGCTGCTGGGCTCCGGCACCATCCTGTTCGAGGCGCTGCGCGCACGCGCGCTGCTGCGCGAACAGTTCGGCATCGATGCGGCGGTTTGGAGCGCGACCAGCTACAGCGAACTGCAGCGCGACGGCATGGCCTGCGAGCGCGCGCATCGCCTCGGGCAGGAGACGCAGGCACCCTACGTGAGCCGCCTGCTCGCAGCCACGCGCGGCCCGGTGATCGCCGCCAGCGACTACGTGCGCGCCTGGCCGGAACTGATCCGCGCCTTTGTGCCGCGCCGCTACGTCACGCTGGGCACGGACGGCTTCGGCCGCAGCGACACCCGCCCGGCCCTGCGCGCCTTCTTCGAGGTCGACGCCGAATCAATGGCGCTGGCGGCTGTCGTGGCCCTTGCGGATGAGGGCGCGGTCGATGCGGCGCTGGCGGTGCGGGCGCGCCGACTGTGGGCGCGCGACAGCGGGATTCCAGCCGCCTGGGAGCGATGAGGGACGTCGCTGCCGCGCGCCTGTGTCACCGGGCGCCGGCAGGCTCGCGGCACGCGCGCAGACTCAGCCGACCCGGCTCGACGCGCGCGTCGCCAGCGCGGAGAGGAGACCGCGCAAGAGGGTCGCGGCGACCCGCTCCCAGCGCAGGTCGGGCGCGGCGCAGCGCTGCAGCGCGGCGCGCGCCAGGCCGGCGTAGCGGATCGGATCCTGGTGCAGCTGGCCGATGGCCTCACCCACGTCGCACGCTGCGACCTGGCCCATGCGCAGGGGCGAGTTCGGCGTCATCAGCGCCTGCGTCGGGAGGCGCCAGGCGGCCTCGCCCCAGAGTTCGCGCAGCGCCGGGTGGTCCGGCAACACTTGCGGCGCGGCGGTCGCGGCGTGCTCGAAGCTGACCAGGCCGAAGCCTTCGCCATGGCTGGTGTTCAGGCCCACGGCACAGGCGTTGTAAAGCGCATTGAGATAGGCATCCGAGACCGGGCCAGGTCGGTTCGGCCACCAGATCAGGCGCTGCTCGATGCCGAGCGCACGCGCCTGCTCACGCAGGGGGGTGACGAACTCCGGATGCGCGATGGCCTGATGCAGGCAGAGCCGGACCTCCGGCGGCAGCGACTGCGCGGCGTGGGCGAATCCGGCCAGGCTGAGGTCGATGCGCTTGCGCGGATCGGGGCGGCTGGCGTTGAGCACCACCCAGGCCGGCGCGTCGAGTCCGAACAGGGCCTGCGCCTGTTGCATGCGCGGACCCGCATCAAGGCCGGCGGCGCGCACTTCGGGTGCGGGCAGAAAGGCGCCCGGGTCGATACCGTGTCCGGCCACGCCAACCTGGACCGCAAGACCGACGCTGCTCACAGCGCCGCGCAGCTCGGCCGCGGCATGGGCGGTGTAGGTGTAGACGGAATGGAACCCGCGCAGACCGGCGATCAGCTGCGGATCCGGAATGTCGCCATCCAGGGGACAGTAGCCGATCAGCGGCACATCGCCGCGCACGCCGACCAGCTCGCGCGAATAGTGCTCCAGGTACCAGATGTCATTCAGCGCGAACACGATGTCGGGCGCATGCCGTGCCCAGTCCTGGCGCAGGGCCCAGGCCCCCATCAGGTCGCCGCCGCGCAGGTTGGTCGGCAGCAGCCGCACATGGGGCGCCAGCTGGCGCGGTTCGCCGCGGTAGCCGACGCCGATCCAGGTGATGCGGAAGCGGCGCGCGAAATGCGGCAGCAGGGCCTGCAGCACGCGGGTGAAGCCGGTGCCCTCGCAGTACCAGCCGCAGAGCAGCAGGTGCGGACGCCGATGCGCACGATCCGGAATCGGCGGCAGGGACCCGGCCCGGTCGTCCGACCGGGCCGGGACGGTTGGCGGCAGGCGCCGCCGCGCGCGCCGCTCAGGCATTGCTGAGCTGCACCGGCGTGTACATGGTCTGGCCGCCTACCTGGAACGGCATCAGCTGTACGGTCAGGATCGGCCCCACGCCCGCCGTGGCGATCTGGCTTGCCTCGAAACCGGGCTGGTTCTGGTTGCCGAGCACGCCCACCAGCGCATAGCCGAAGGTGCCGAGCGAGCCGCAGTTGAATTGCACTGCGATCTGCTCGACCCGGCGCAGCTGCTGGCCGGCGCCGTTGAGGTCGAGGAAGTTGAACAGGTCGCCCTGCGGCTGGTTGTTCAAGCCGACGCCCAGGGTCGCCACCACCAGGATGTAGTTGCTGGTGTTGTAGGCCCCGAGGTCGGGCGCGACGTTGGGCGCGGACTGCAGCTGGTTGTAGACGACGTTGAGGTTGCTGCGGTCGAGCACCACGAACCAGTAGCCTTGCGACTTGGGCTGCTGGGTCAGGATGTTGCTGCCGATCCCGATCTGGGCCCAGTAATACTGGTTGTTGGGGTTGCTGATGACGCTGAGCGGAACGCTGTTGTCGGCCATGGTTGGACTCCGGTAGGGCGGCGATAGGGAGCCGATCCCGTTTCGGGCTCGGCCGTGGTCGCAGCAGCCCGAAGGCTGCCTTTCCCGGAATCCGTCCGGCGGGCGCATCCAGCGCGCGTCGGTGGCGCGCCTTCGCGTATCTGGAAGGCGCGCGCGCATGGTACACCGCGCATGTCGGCGCAGTCGCGTCGCCCCTCCACGGCCATGCGCGATGCAAACCGCGAGCGCACGCCTGAGCGCGCGCGCGCCTGGATGGGTGGTGCGCCGGGAGTGCCGGATCAGGCGCCCGCGGCTCGCGCCGGCCTTTCGAGGAACTCGTAAGGGCCGCGCTGTTCGACCAGCGCGAAGCCAAGTCGCTGATAGAGTCGCTTGACCGGATTGTCGCCCTCGACATGCAGGGTGATGCGCGCCGAATGCCGGTCGGCTTCATCGACCAGTTCCGCCAGGAGTGACGCGCCTACGCCCCTGCCGCGCTGCGCGGGGATCAGGGCAATGTCCATCAGGCGGATTTCCCCCGGACTGCGGTACACGTACACGCGGCCGATGGGCTGGCCTGCGTGTTCGATCAGCCAGTAGTCGGCGTCTTGGTAGTGCTGCCGATAGTGCGCGTGCTGCTTGTCGAACTGATCTCGCAGGAAGGCGCGCTTCGTCTCCTCCGGCCAGGGCACCGGAGCCAGTTCGGATTCTCGCGTGCTGGCATAGAGCATGGCCAGGAACGGCAGGTCGGCGTGATCGACCGGGCGAAAGCTCAGCCCTGGCCAGCGGCAGGCATGCTGCGGCGCTGCGAACGCGCGCAGCGGGTCCGGCGGCACCATGCCCGTCGCGTCAGCTGGTCTGGATCAGCAGCGCATCGAAATCGCGGGGCTCTCCGGTGCTGAGCGTGAGCGACCGCCCGACCGGATCGAAGCGCAGCAGCTCTACCGCCGGCGGAGCGCCGGTGCTCGCCCGCGCGGTGGCGACGACCATCAGGGTCGCCTCCGGCAGCGGCGCGGTCCAGAACTGGGTCGACACGCGCCCCCGCGCATCGCGCCGGTGCAGGGTCGCCTGCGCAGCCAGGCGCGAGCCGGGCTCGTAACGCATGCGCAGCCCGCTGCCGGTGCTCAGCTGGCCGCTGGCGGAGCGGCGCAGCTGCCAGGCATAGAAGCTCCGCGGAATGCCCGTGTCATCCAACAGACTGAGATCGAAATCCCAGCGCGCCAAGATCCCCTTCCCTTCGGCCGGCCAGTAGCGCTCGATATGCAACTGGCCACCGGGTGCCGAGACGCCTGGTGCGTTGGTCGGTATCGGGTACAGGGCGCAGCCAGGCGTCCGGCGGGTCCATTCCGCACCCAGGGCAGCGGCCTCCAGCGACACAAATGGAAGCACGGCGGCTGCACTCGCAGCAGCGGCCAACAACCCTCGACGACGCATGGCTCATCCCCCCGATGACGGACGACTATTCTGCCTTAGCGCGAGACCGTCCGCATGTGGCCCAGGTTCCAAACCTCGGCGAGCAACCGACTGATCTTTCGGAGCCTGGACCCGGGCGCGGGGCGCCCCCAACCGCGGGCTTGGATCGCAACGGCGCCTTCGTCTACCCTCGGCGCGCGCCTTCGCCATTTGGATCCCCACCGTGTACGACCTCAGCCTGGTAACCGCGGAACACTTCGAACCCCTGCTCGGCCAGGGACTGCCGCTAGCGGGTACGGAGCATGCGCTGGTGGTGCACGCGGTCGAACGGCTACGCTCGCCTTCGCCGCGGCCATCGCCGTTCTCGGTCGTGCTGCTTGCGCCGCCCGGGCTGAGCGGCTCCCAGGGCGTGTACACCCTGGTGCATCCGGTGCTGGGTGAGCTCGCGCTGTTCCTGGTTCCGATCGAACCGGAACATGGGCGTTCACGGCTGGAAATCGTTTTCAACTAGGGACCGCCGCCCCCGCGCGATCGGGGCAAGACGCGTACCCTGCCTTCACCGCTCCACCGCCGGCGCGCCGGGCATCAGGGCCGACGCGGCTCACGTTCAGCGAGCGGATAGCGCGTCCCGGTAGTCGAGCGGCCAGAAGCCTTGCCAGTCGGACCAGGACGCATGGTGCTCACGCAACTGGGCCATCTCTGCGTCCACGCACGCCGCGTCCGGATCGGGCCAGATGTCGTGCCAGACGGTTTCGAAACGCGCTGAGCCGGCCGGCTCCCAGGTGAAGGCGTCCGCCTGCACGATCGCCAGCCGCTCGCCGAATCGATCGAGCAGGTGAGGCGCGACCAGCTCGATCACGTCCGGGGACTGCTCGATCACCGTGACCGACGTAACCTCGGCCGGCGCAGGACTCGCGAGTATCGCCTCCACCACCATGCCCAGCCCGAGGCCGGTGATCAGCACCCGGCCGCCCACGGTTCGCGCGCGCGCGATCGCGTGGCGCTGGGTCCACCACTCGTCGTACAGGTCGGTCATGAAGGTGATGCCACCACGGCGCAGCTCGGTGTACGAACCCGGTCGGAAGCGGAACGCCTCCGGCCTCGGATCGCCGCCAGGCGGCTCGGCCCGTTCCGGCAAGCGCACCTTGACCAGGGTCCAGTCGCCACGGGCGCCCGCCGGCAGCTGGCAGGCGACATAGTCCGGCAGCGCGGGTGGTGCGGCGGGTTGCATCGGCTCAGGTACGCGGCGGGAACACGCCCTGCAGCGCGATGCAGAAGCTCAGGGTCAGGTAGGGCATCATGTTGTTGTGCGGCTGGTCTCCACCCGTGGGCGCGAGCATGTTGACGTTCATGCCCGCCAGCGGCGTGGTCGCGGTCGCAAACAGGTTGTTGCCGCGCCCGAAGGGCCGCGCGACGAACTGACCGGCCGGCGTGTTGATCGTCGCGCCATCGTTCATCGCGGCGAGGGAATGCCGATGGGACGGGATCTCGCTTTCCAGCAAGGTCACCGTCTCGCTGCCGCCAACCTCGCCCAGGTCATGGAGCGACAGGCCCGGACCCTGCCCCGGCTGCATCACGGCCGAGCCCTGCAGGTTGGGCAGGGCGAAGTTGCTCTTGCCGTTGCCGCCGTAGGTCGTGCCCAGCAGCGAGAACAGGGCCGTGTTCTGCGACAGCGGCAGCAGCTGCCCATCACAGAAGGCCCAGCCCTTGGGCGCGAAGTTGAACGGGAAGATGCGGATTTCTGCAACGAAGGGATCTGCCATGGTGGTGTACTCGCAATCGGTTCAGGAAGCCCGGGCGGGGTTGCCGCCGGGTCGTTGCCGCATCGGGCGCCGGCTCAGTTGGGCGAGGGGAAGATGCCGAACAGCGAGATGATGTAGTTGACGCACACGTAGGGCTGCATGTTGGTATGCGGCTGTGAGCCGCCCACCGGCGTGACGCTGTTCGCGTTCAGGCTGACGCCAAAGCCGGTATTCGGGGAATAGACGTTGCCGACC
>JANJTY010000063.1 GCA_024710865.1 Lysobacteraceae bacterium
AGGTCCCGCGCAGGTCCGGCAGCGGCAGGCGCGCGGTTTCCTCGGGCGAGCCGAAGTCACTGCGGTAGCCGCCGCCGACGGGCATGGCGACGAGGCGGCGAACGCCGCCCCGCGTGAACTCGACCTCCATTTCCCGCGCCGAGAGAAACTTCATGCGCAGCACCTGTCCTCCGACAGATGCGCGCGGAGCGACATAAGCAGCCGAACAGCCCGGGTGGGCACAGCTGCCGCCGGAGAAATACTGGTCCACGGCGAGGAAGCGGTCTTCGACAACGGGACCCGTGGCGATTGTCCAGCCATCGCCATCGAAGTGGCTGAGGCCCAGGAAGTCACCGCGGCGATCGAGGATCAGGCCGTAACCGGGCAATCCCGGTTCCCACCACCAGCCGGTCACCGGCTCGACCGACGACGGTTCAAGAGTCGCCTCGGCCACGGTGAGTTCGGCTTCCAGGTCCGGGGAGGATCCGTCTTCGAACTGATGGATCCTGACGGTGTAGACGCCCGCAGCAAGGGGAGGCAACTCGATCTGAACCGGCATCGGAATCACGAAATCGCACGAAATCGCATTCGGGCACGACCAGCTCAACCAGATGTCGATGGTTCCATCTTGGACGTCGATCCGCGTGGCGGAACCGTCGAAGTCGCCGCCTCCGAGGAGCAAGGCGATGCCCACCAATCGGAACGGCTCGCCGGCCTTCGGCGTCTCTGGCAGGGTCCAGACGGAGTTGACCTCGGGGACCTCAGCGGCGGCCGGCTGGACGGACGCCGCCGACTGCATCGCCACCAGAACCGCGGCCAGTAACCGGATTAGGGAGCGGACCGTCATGGCTGCACCCCCATGGTGCCGATGCGGTGGGCGTGAACCGGAATCCAGCCGTCTCCGCCCAGGTTGGGTCGCGTGCCGCGCCAGCGTTGCTCAGAGAACGCCGCGAGCCTGAAGAAGGCATACGGCTCCGGGAACGGCATCCTCTCCTCCTCAAGCCGGCACTCCCAGCCTTCAGCGAACTCTCCGCTGGGCGCATCGCCCTCGCAAATGAGATAGCCCCCGGTTTCTTCGTAGCCGCCGCGCGGCTCGTTGAGGACCGGAGGCACAGTGCCCTGGGCGCTGAACCCGCTCCGGATGATGGTCCGACCGTCCCAGCCCTCGATGAATTCGAACGGCGTGAACTGCGCGTAGTAGCTGCGCCCCTGCGCATCGGCGATCACCCACTCCCCGGCGATCTCGGGTACGTAGAGCGGCGCCTGAGACCCATCCCCGCCACGATCGACCGCTCCGGCGACGTAGTCGACGCCGAAGGGCAGGGATACGATCGGTATTCGCCGGCCCCCGGCGAACTCAATCCAGCCGCGACGATCCGACTCGAACTCAAGACGCGCGCCGATGGTGTCGAAGCCCGCGCGCCGGGCACGGGGCGTCGGGTGGCAAGCGGCGCCCGCGCAGGCTTGGCGGGTGAATCCCAGCATCACCCCGACGGCCTCATTCTGCCGCAGCGTCGTCACGACGCCGAACCACTCGGGCAGACCCGACAGCAGGGGCTCGTCGTCCACGGAAAAGGTGTAGTGACTCAACATCACCTGCCCATTGCGCACATCCAGCGCGAAGCCGGTGCCCGGCTCGGCCGGGTTGTACCAGTGCCCGCGCACCGGCTGCACGTCGACCGCTTCGGCCGCCGGGTCCGGCGCGGCGACGCTGAAGGCGCGCTCGGTCAGCAGGGCCGTGTGCGCGCTGTCCTCGTACACGCGCAGCGCGTAGTCGCCGGCCTCGAGAGCCGGCAGGTCGAGCTGCATCAGCACGGTCGGTGCGTCGCCGGGCTCGCTGGCCTCGGCGCGGCCGAGGTCGACCAGCACCGCATCGCCTTCGATGCGAACCTGCGGCTGGGGTGGGGTGTTGTCGGCCGTGTGCTCGTCGTAGGCAAAGCCTGGACGACTGACCAGAACGGTGAGCGGCTGACCGGCGACCGGAGCGGCCGGTGCGGTCCAGAACACGCCTTCTTCGGCGCGCGACGCTGAAACAGCGGTGGTGGCGAGCAGAAGCCCGGCCAGGACAGCGATTCGCATGGACAACTCCCTGTAGTGCGATGAGAAACCGTCCCGGCGGCGACGCGGACATCCAGCCCGCCCGGCCAACCGGTCCGGAACCAACCCCGGAAGCCGGCACCTTAGCCCTGGACCCGCGGCGACAACAAGCCGCGGGCTCAGTCGCCCGTATGCAGCCCGGCCGCGCGCGCCTTCAGCGCCTGGTAGACCGGTTCGGTCTCGACCCGCTTGCCGTGCCACTGTTCGAAGGCCAGCGCGGCCTGCTCGACCAGCATGCCGAGACCGTCGATCACGTGCGGGCAGCCGGCGGCGCGGGCCCAGGCGGTGAAGGCGATGGCAGCCTCGCCGTAGCTCAGATCGACCGCCAGGCAGCGCGGCGAGACCAGCGAGAAGGGCAGGTCGAGGCTGCGCGCGCTGCGCCCGGCCGAGGTTGCGTTGACGACCAGTTCGAAATCGCCCAGTTCGCCCAGGTCGGCCCAGTAGCGCGACTTGGCCCGGCCCGGATCGCCGAGGGTGTCGACCAGGGCGTCGGCGCGCTCGGGGCTGCGGTTGACGATGACGAGTTCCTCCAGGCCGGCATCGAGCAGGGCCGGAGCCACGCCGCGGGCGGCGCCGCCCGCGCCCAGCATCAGCGCGCGCCTGCCGCGCAGGTCGAGGCGGTGGCGCTCGGTGATGTCGCGCACCAGACCGGCGCCGTCGGTGTTGTCGCCGCGCCAGCCGCCTTCGATGAGGGTCAGGGTGTTGGCCGCGCCGGCGCGCAGCGCGCGCTCGCTGCGCTCGCGGCACAGCGCGAAGGCGGCCTCCTTGTGCGGCAGGGTGATGTTGGCGCCGACGCCGCCCTCGGCCGCAAAGCGCTCCAGTGCCGCGGCGAAGCCATCGATCGTGGCCTCGATCGCGTCGTAGCGCAGCGCGATACCGACCTGCCGCCCGAACTCGGCGTGGATGAAGGGCGAGAGCGAGTGCGCGACCGGATGGCCGAAGACGGCGTAGCGGGCGGTGGAACTCATGGGCGGGCTTCCTGGCGTGGCGTGTGGGCCAAGCTTAGCCAATGCGACCACCGCCGCGCCCGACCTGGGTCAACTCCGAGACGGGCGGATCGTGTGCCGGTCAGCCGCAGGATGCCGGTGAGCGCAACGAACCGCATCGCTTCGAGCGCGTCCGGCCAGCGCAGGCTCGATCCGATCCGCAGCGTCCTGGAGAGCCGATGCGTTTCGCTGTGGCTCAACGCATCCTGCGAGGCGGCGAGGGTTGAGTGACGCGGGGCGCGGCGAACGCAGCGGAGCTCAGCCCGCGCGCAGCCAGCGCGCCACGTCCAGCGCGAAGTAGCTGAGGATGGCGTCGGCGCCGGCGCGCTTGAAGCAGAGCAGGGCTTCGAGCACGCAGGCGCGCTCGTCCAGCCAGCCGTTGCGCGCGGCGGCCTTGAGCATGGCGTACTCGCCGCTGACCTGGTAGGCGAAGGTCGGCACGCCGAAACGCTCCTTCACCCGCTGCACCACGTCGAGGTAGGGCAGGCCGGGCTTGACCATCACCATGTCGGCGCCCTCGGCGATGTCCAGCGCGACCTCGCGCAGGGCCTCGTCGCCGTTGGCCGGGTCCATCTGGTAGCTGTACTTGTTGCCCTTGCCGAGGTTGGCGGCCGAGCCGACCGCATCGCGGAACGGACCGTAGAAGCTGGAGGCGTACTTGGCGGCGTAGGACAGGATGCGGGTGTTGACGTGGCCGGCTTCCTCCAGCGCGCGGCGGATGGCACCGACGCGGCCATCCATCATGTCCGAGGGCGCGACGATGTCGGCGCCGGCCGCGGCGTGCGACAGGGCCTGGCGCACCAGGGCCTCGACCGTGGCGTCGTTGACGATGTAGCCCGACGCGTCCATCAGGCCGTCCTGGCCGTGGCTGGTGAAGGGATCGAGCGCGACGTCGGTGATCACGCCGAGCTCCGGCAGCGCCTGCTTCAGCGCGCGCACCGCGCGCTGCGCCAGGCCGTCGGGATTCCAGGCCTCGCGCGCGTCCTCGCTCTTGGCCTCGGGCGGGGTGACCGGAAAGATCGCCAGCGCCGGGATGCCGAGCGCATGCGCTTCGGCCGCGAGCCGCAGCAGGCGGTCGATCGAGAGCCGCTGCACGCCGGGCATCGAGCCCACGTCCTCGATCCGGTCCTCGCCCTCGTGCACGAACACCGGCAGGATCAGGTCGTCGACGCAGAGGCGGTGCTCGCGCACCAGGCGGCGGGAGAAGTCGTCGGCGCGCAGACGGCGCGGGCGGATGGCGGGAAAGCTCATGTCTGGTTCCTCAGGCGTGGAAGCCGTCGATCTCGATGCGCAGCTCGGCGCGGCAGACGTCGGCCGCGAGCAGCAGGCGCGCAGTGGCGGAGGGCAGGCGCGCATCGAGCTCCGCCGCGATCCGCGCCGCATCGGCGTCGTCGCGCACGTAGACCTTGAGCACGCTGCCCGGTCCGAACTCGACCGGGAGCGCCGGGCGCTGCGCGCGCGCGGCCTGCAGCAGGCTGGCGAAGTTGCGGAAGGTCTCGTCGATCTGGTCGGAGAGGCTGTCGCGGTGCAGCGAGGCGTGCCCGACCACGCTGGCCGTGCCCGACAGCAGCAGCGGCAGCGAGGTCTCGCGCGGCAGGGTGGCGCGCGAGAAGCTCGGCGGCTGCGGCCCGTACTGGCGGGGATAGCGCCAGGCCGCGACCTGGCGCGGGTTCTCCACCGCCTGCCCCGGCGCGCGCCCGGCCAGCCAGTAAAGCCGCAGGGTGCGCTGGCCGTCGCGCAGGCCGATGGCGGTGGCGGCGGGATAGGTATCGAGTCGGGCGCCGATGCCGCGCGCGCGGCCGATGCAGAACTGGCGATAGCGCTCGGCGTCGCCCTCGCCCAGGGTGATGGCGTCGAGATAGTTCCAGCTGCGCAGCAGGGCCGGATGCGGGCTCTCGGCGAGGTGATCGAGCAGGCGCGCATAGGCCGCCTCGCTCGCCTCCAGCACGCCGCCGAAGGCATCCTCGGGCAGCGCCATCGCGCCGAAGGCCAGCTCGCCGGCGCGGGCCCAGGCCAGCTCACCGCTGCGGCCGTGCTCGACCTCGGCATCGACCGTCCAGACCTCGAACGGCGCCGTATCGCCCAGCGGCTCGAGGCCGATGTTGAAGTAGCGCGGATCGGGGTGCGCCACGGGCGCGCGGTGGCCGAAGCCCAGCACGGCCAGCGTCCGCGGGGCCGCCAGCAGCGCGTCAAGCGCCTCATCGCGGTACGCGACCTGCAGCC
>JANJTY010000069.1 GCA_024710865.1 Lysobacteraceae bacterium
CCTCCTGGCGCGAGCCCTGCCGCGCCAGCACGTAGTCGCCGGCTTCGTAGCGCGTGCCGCCCTCTTCGATGCTGCCCTCCAGCACCAGGCACTCCTCGTCGCGGCGGTGCCCGTGCGACGGGATCACGGCGCCGGGATCCAGGCGCCAGAGCGTGGTCTGGCTGTCAGCCGCTTCATCGCGCTGCAGCGTCTTGACCCGAACGCCGGGAAAGATCGGTCGCCAGGCGCCTTCGGCCGCGCGCACGACCTGCTGCGGGCCGGACTCGCAGCGGTCGAGCAGGCGCTGGCGCATGCGCAGGCGCGCCTCCGGCGCTGGCTCGACCGGGGTCAGCTCGAGCGCGAGCCACGCCGCCAGGGCGGCGTCGATGTGCTCGTCACGCTCACTCATGCGCCAGCCGCTCCAATCCCAGGACCTCGCGCAGGGTAGCGAGACCGCGCCGGATGTGCGACTTGACCGTACCCAGGGGGGTGCCGGTGCGGGCGGCGATCTCGGGGTGGCTGAGATCTTCCAGGAAGGCCAGCGCGACCATGCGCTGCTGCGCCGGGCTCAGCCGCGCCATCGCGCTGCGCACCTGCGAGCGGTATTGCAGGGCGTCGAGCAGCACCCCGGCCGGGTCGTCCTGGGCCGGCATCGGCAGGTCGCCCGACTCCGGCAAGGCCTGCAGGCGGACGCGGTGACCGCGCTCGCGCCGCAGTCGGTCGACGGAGCGGCTCCAGGCGAGGTTGCCGATCCAGGCCAGGACCGAACCGCGCGCCGGATCGTAGCGCGCGGCCTGTTCCCAGATCTGATGGAACACGTCGCAGCACACTTCTTCCGCATCCGGCGCCTGCCGCAGGACGCGCAGCGCAATGCCGTAGACGCGATCGACGCAGAGATCGTAGAGCCGGCCGATGGCGCGCTGCTCGCGTCGGATGATCGCCGGCAGGAGGGCGCGTACGCAGGCCTCCAAGGCAAGCTCGGACGCACGCGGGTCGATGATGGAATGCAGGCCGCTGATGTTCGCCCCCGTCGCGTTTTGTCCCCACCCTGATTGGGCGCCGGGTAGCGACCCGGGAACGTGAAGGCTACCGGCCCACTCAGGCCGCGCGCGGCCGACCCGGATCGCTGAACACGAGGGGATGCCAGCCTTGGCCGTGGTCGAAGCGCTGCCACTCGCCCTGCGGCTGCGACAGCCGATCGGCGATGGCCCAGAGCACCAGCGGATTGGCGCCCATGCCAAGGTGGCTGGCCGGCACCTGGATGCTCTCGAACAGCGGGTGCTCCTCGGCCAGGCTGGTCTGCCAGGCCACCACGCCGTCGCTGCGGCTGAGGATCGCGGTGGTCGGCACCTGCGGCAGCAGTTCGCGCTGCGCATGCAGTTCCGGATCATCGACCCGGAACCCGCTGACGAACTCGAACAGGCGCCAGGCGTGGTTGGCGCGTGGATTGCCCTGCAGCGGCGAACCCAGGGTGATCACGCTGCGCACCTTGGCCTCGTGCTGTGCGGCCAGGGCGCGCGCCATGGCGCCGCCGAGCGACCAGCCGATCAGGGACACCGACTCGCCGTGGCGGTCCTCGATCTGGTGCAGGCGATCGACCAGGCGGCGCACCACGTCCGGACGCGGACCGACGTTGAGACCCTGCTCCCAGGGATAGCTGGCGTAGCCCAGCTCATCGAGGAAGCGACGCATCGGCCAGGTACTGGAGTCGCCGGCGACCAGGCCGGGAAAAACCATCACCGGATGCCCGTCGCCGCGCGGCGCGGTGCGCTTGAGCAGCGGCCAGGACAGGCCCCAGGCGGCCCACTCGAACACCGCGCGCCCTTCCAGCGCGAGCCAGAAGCGGGACGGCGGGGCGTGGCGGTTCGGGGCGCTCATGCGAGGCATTGTTCCAGTGTGTCCAGTGCGGCCGCGAGCGCGTGTGACAGCCGTCCCGGTTCCGGCAGGGCCTCGCGGCAGGCGGTGATGCCGATATCGAGCCGCCCCGCGTAGCTCTGCACCGTGATGTTGAGCCCGAGGCCGTGGGTGACAATGGACAAGGGGTAGTAGTCGGTCAGCCGGCAGCCAGCCACGTAGAGCGGCGCGGGCGGACCGGGCACGTTGGAAATGACCAGGTTGGCGAGCAGCGGCAGGCGCTCGGCCAGCCGCCCGCGCGCCCACAGCCGGGTCAGGCCCGAAGCCCAGAGCGGCGCGGCGAAGCCGGGGAAGTCGGTCGGCAGCAGGTCGCGGAAGCCTCCGACGGTGCGCTTGAAGGCCGCGGTGCTGGCCGCGATCGCCGCCAGCCGCGCCTTCGGATCCTCGATGTCGGTGTGCAGGGCGCAGGGCAGCATCGAGACCTGGTTCCCGGCGCTGCCGTCGCCCGCGGCGCGCAGCGAAACCGGCATGGCCGCGACCAGACTGGCGCGCGGCAGCTCGCCCTGCTCCCGCAGCAGGCCGCGCAGCGCCTCGGAGCACAGAGCCAGCACCACATCGTTGAGGCTGACGCCGGCGCGCCGCGCGACCGTCTTGAGCCGCTCCAGCGGCAGCGTGGCAAGGCCGATGCGGCGCGCGCTGCCGATCTGACGGTTGAAGCGGGTGCGCGGGGCCAGGGCCAAACCGCGGCGCAGGCGCTCGATCAGACCGGCGGGTCGCGCCGCCTCGCCCGCCACCGCGCGCAGCGTGGGCGGCAGCGAGCGCAGCAGGCCCGCCAGTTGGCGCAACCCGGCGCGCAGGCTGGCGTCGGCCAGATTCGCCGTGCCGGGCGACTCGCCGCGCGTGCGGGGTCGACTCCCGGGCGCAGTGGCGTCCGGGGTCCTCGCCTCGATATCGAGCAGCACCCGCGCCAACGCCACCCCACCCTGCCCGTCGAGCAGGGCGTGGTGCACCTTGGCGTACAGCGCCCAGCCGCCATCGGCCAGGCCTTCGATCACGACGAACTGCCACAGCGGCCGGTCGCGCGGCAGCGGCTCCGCATGCAGGCGCGCAACCAGGTCGAGCAGCTGCTTCTCGCCGCCCGGCGCGCGCAGGCGGCGCTGCAGGATGTGGCGGCGCAGGTCGAGGCGCTCGCTCTCGATCCAGAGCGGATGTCCCATCTGCAGCGGCGCATCGTGCAGCACGCGGCGCAGTGCCGGCGCCTGCGCCAGGCGCGACTCCACCTGCGCCTGCAGCGCGGCGCGCAGGTCGCGCGCCTTCCCGCGTGGCGCATCCAGGCGCATCAGGCTGCCCACGTGCATGGGCGTGCCGGCGCTTTCCAGGTAGAGGAAAAGCGCGTCGAGTCCGCGCAAGGGTTGGGGCGTGCGGGCCATGCGGTGCGTGCCGGGCAAAGTCGAACTATAGGCAGGCACGGGCCGGGCGACGTTGTGCAGCGCGGCGAAATGCCCGGCTTAACCGGCGGCAACGCGGGCCGGCGCCCGTGTCTTGTCCGCCTGCCCGATGTCGTTACCTCACACAAAGGCGCATCCCGCGCCGGATCCGGAGCAAGCGACATGCGTGCATTGGCTGTGGCGACCCTGCTGGCCCTCTCGCCCCTGGCCCAGGCCATCGAGTGCGGCGCGACCGTCTCGGGCGACCTGCGCCTCGACCGCGACCTGGTCTGCGCCGGCGACCGCCCGGCCCTGACCGTCACCGGCCGCGGCGCACGCATCGATCTCAACGGCTTCAGCCTGCGCGGCGACGGCCGGGGCACCGGCATTCTGGTGCAGGACGCCGCCGGCGTCGTGCTGCAGGGCGAGGGACGGATCGAAGGCTTCGCCACCGGCGTGGAAGGCCTGCGCGCCCCGCGCCTGGCGGTGCGCGACCTGGCCTTCGCCGGACTGGATTCGGGCGTGCTGCTGCACAACAGCGCGGCCGCGGAAGTCAGCGGCAACCGCTTCGAGGCCATCACCGCCCACGCGGTCAGCGCCAAGGCCCTGCCCTACGCCGAGTTCCTCGGCGAGAGCGGCGAGCACCGCCTGGTCGACAACACCATCCAGGGCGCGGGATTCGGCCTGCACCTGTGCGGCTGGGACAGCGGCGGCTCGCTGATCGAGGGCAATCGTCTGAGCGACATCGGCCAGATCGGCCTGCTGATCGAGGACGGCGCCGACGACAACCGCATCCAGGGCAACCAGATCGAGCGCAGTGGCGTGGTCGCCATCGCCTTGCGCGGCAGCAGCGAGAACGCCATCCGCGACAACCAGCTGCTCGGCGGCCGGGTCGGCATTTCGCTGGTGCCCGAATCCGGACCGGGCTGCGTCTCGCGCGGCATGGCGGAGGTCGCGGGCAACCGCATCGAGGACAACCTGATCGCCGACCACAACCGCCCCTTCGCCTTCGGCCAGACCCGCCCGCGCGGACCGATCGGGCCGAACCGCCTGCGCGGCAACGTCATCGCTGACGCCGGCGAGCCGCTCGCCGCGGTGGAGCGCTATCCGGCGCGCTGAGGTCTCGCTTGCCCCTCGCAGGATGCCGGTGGGCGCGGCGAGCCGCATCGGCTCCGCACGGTGGTTCGATCCGCGCCCTCGTTCGGCCGCTGCGCGGCCGCCTCGGTCGCGGCCTCACCACGAACGGGGATGGGAGATCGCGGGCCGAACGTCGGAGAGCGCGGCGCCAGTCACGTAGCCCGGATAAGCGCAGCGCATCCGGGATGGACGTTTGGCGGAGTCAGGATTTCACCCCGGCCGAAACCTCGGTGCTTCGATCCGCGCCCTCATTCGGCCGCTGCGCGGCCGCCGCGGTCGCGGCCTCACCACGAACGGGTATGCACGCACGCCGAAACACGAAGGCCCGGGATTCCCGGGCCTTCGTCGTTTCCGATCCGGCGCGGTCCGCTCAGCCCGGACGCGTGATGCTGACCGGCGAGTCCCAGTCGTACACGATGGTGGCGCGGTCGGACTTGCCTTCCTGTCCGGTGACGATGCGCACCGGCTTGCCGTTGTCCTGGCAGATCGAGATGACCGAGTCGCTGCGGTTCTTCATGCCCATGAACTCGCCATCCTGACGGTAGCGGTAGTTCTTCGAGTCGCAGCCCTCGACGCTCTCCTCGCCGAGGTAGCTGACCTCGCCGATCGCGTCGATGCCCTTCTCCATCGCGTCGGCGGTGAAGCCGGCGATCATCTGCGACATGTTCACCGGCGAAGGCATCCACTGCCCGCCGACGTTCATCCAGGTGCCCTCCGGCAGGATGATGATCTCGGTGCCCTCGGTCTTCATGTGGAAGCGGTCGGGCAGCTGCACCGCCATCTCGACCTGGGTCTGGCGCTTGCCGTCCTGGCTGGTGATGACGGCACGGTAGCTCTTGTCGGCCAGGACCTGGCGGAAAGCGGCCTCGACCTCGGCACGCGGATCGGCGAGCGCGCTGGAAGCCAGCGGCAGCATCAGGGCGGCAAGCAGGAGACGATGTTTCACGATGGGGTTCCTCCGGATAACGTTGCAGGTGGCAGGCGATGCCTGGGCCCGAACGATACGCGGCAGGCGCCCCGATCGCGACAGCCATACGCCCGCGCACGTTGCGCCGGCACGCGCAGCGCGGGGAGGAGGCCGCTACACTATGCGCCGCTTTGGTGCAGGCCCATTGTCGGGCGCAGCCCCAAACGGGAGGGAAATCAAGCATTTCCGCCGACCGCGCTTTCCCTCGCGGCGCAGCCTGCGCCGCGCAGGCCTTCGCTTTCGTCCTTTCGGAGTCCCAGGTCCATGCTGTTCGAAACCATCACCAAGACCGGCCACGAAGAAGTCGTCTTCTGCCACAACAAGGATGCCGGCCTGAAGGCCATCATCGCGATCCACAACACGGTGCTGGGCCCGGCCCTGGGCGGGACGCGCATGTGGCCCTACGCGACCGAGCAGGAAGCCCTGAACGACGTCCTGCGCCTGTCGCGCGGCATGACCTACAAGGCCGCGGTCTCCGGCCTGAATCTCGGTGGCGGCAAGGCCGTCATCATCGGCAACCCGGCGACCGACAAGTCCGAGGCCCTGTTCCGCGCCTTCGGCCGCTTCATCAACTCGCTCAACGGCCGCTACATCACCGCCGAGGACGTCGGCATCGACGTCAACGACATGGAGTACGTGCTGAAGGAAACCGAGTTCGTCACCGGCGTGCACCAGGTGCACGGCGGCTCCGGCGACCCCTCGCCCTTCACCGCCTACGGCACCATGCAGGGCCTGATGGCCGCGCTCAACGTCAAGTTCGGCAACGAGGACGTGGGCAAGTACAGCTACGCCGTGCAGGGCGTGGGCCACGTCGGCATGGAGTTCGTCAAGCTGCTGCGCGAGCAGGGCGCCAAGGTGTTCGTGACCGACATCAACGAAGCCTCGGTGCGCCGCGCGGTGGACGAGTACGGCTGCGAGGCCGTGGGCCTGGATGAGATCTACGATGTCGAGGCCGACATCTACTCCCCGACCGCCCTCGGCGGCACGGTGAACGAAAAGACCCTGCCGCGCCTGAAGTGCAAGATCATCTGCGGCGCCGCCAACAACCAGCTCGCCACCGACGAGATCGGCGACGAGCTCGAAGGCCGCGGCATCCTCTACGCGCCGGACTACGCGGTCAACGCCGGCGGCCTGATGAACGTCTCGATCGAGTTCGACGGCTACAACCGCGAGCGCGCCATGCGCATGATGCGCGGCATCTACTACAACCTCGGCAAGATCTTCCACATCTCCAAGCGCGACGGCATCCCGACCTACAAGGCCGCCGACCGCATGGCCGAGGAGCGCATCGCCTCGATCGGCAAGATCAAGCTCCCGCACATGGGCAACGTGCCGCCGCGCTTCATGGGACGGGCGAAGGGCTGAGTAGCCAGGATTCGGGATTCGTCATCCGGGATTCGCTGTGCGAGGCCAGCTTCACGGCCTCGCACAGCCCTGACCCCCGTTTCACACCCCGGTCCCAACGTTCCACGTAGCCTGCTCCAACGAATCCC
>JANJTY010000076.1 GCA_024710865.1 Lysobacteraceae bacterium
GCCCTGCGCGAAGGTCCGCTGCCAGGTGGGCAGGTTGCCCGCGACGGCCAGACCGGCCGCCGTCAGCGCCGAGCGCTGCAAGAACGTGCGCCGCGTCCACTGCGGCATGACGATGCGTCGATCGGTCATCGTGCTGGTTCCTCCTCGGTGCTTGGCGCGGCGTTGGCAGGCCGGCGGTCCGGCCGCGACGGTTGGGTGGCCCCGGGCGCGGACTCGGGCGCGCTGCCGGCTTCGATCGCCTCGATCAGCGACTGGAGCAGGTTGCCCTCCACGCTCGGGTGCTCGATGCCCTCGAGCGCGGCGAGTCCGCGCTCGAGCACGGGAATCGCTTCGCGCGTCCGGCCAAGGCCAAGCAGCGCGCTGCCCACGTAGCCACTGGCGATGGCGAGGCTGACCGCGCTGCCACCGGCCTGCGCCGCGTCCAGCGCCACCTGCGCCATCGGCAGGGCCGCCGCGAAGTCGCCCTGGCTGATCAGGTCCGAGGCCAGGCTGCCGGCGGTGCGGTCGGCCAGGGCCGTGAGCCCGAGCCGCAGGAAGCGCTCGCGCGCGCTCTGCCACAGGGCGGCGGCCTCGGCATGCCGGCCGCGGTAGCTCTGCACGCTGGCCTCCAGGTACTCGGCCCGCGCCAGCGCGGCCTCGTCGCCGGATTCGCGCGCGCTTCGGGTGTGGCGCTGGCAGTGCGTCAGGGCCTGATCGAGGCGCGCGGCTGCGGCGTAGCCGCGACACAGTTCGCCGGCAGCGGTGCGCTGCACCAGCGGGTCCTCGCTGTCGGCCACGGCGTTGGCCGCACGCAAGACTTCGACGAGACCTTCGCCCACCTCGCCCAGGTCGAGCAGGCGCGAACCGCGCAGGAAGCCGGCGAGGCTGGCGGCGAAGCGGTCGCCGGATGCGTCGGCCAGCGCGCGCAGCTCGGCGATGATGCGATCGAGTTCGGCATCGTCGGCGCCACCCACGGCGGCTCCGCCCATGTACCAGAGCAGGGTGCGGCGTGCGTCTGGATCGGCGTCGAAGGTGCCGGAACCTAGCACCGACCAGCCTTCGGCCAGGCCCGCGGCGCGGTCGGTGGCGATGCGCAGGCGGAAGGCGTCGAGGTCGAATCCATCGCTGCCCGCTGCAGCACCGGCCAGCAAGAGGGCCAGCAGCGCAGGCAGGATCTGCCGCACGCGGCGCGGCACGAAGCGGCGCGGCACGCGCAACCGCCTCATCCGCCCCAGGCGCGCAGGTTGAGGAACTCGCGCCGCGTCTTCGGCCCGTAGGTGGCGAAGTGCGGGTCGCGGCGCTCCTGGTAGTCCTGGCGCAGGGCGGCGACGCGGTCGGCCTTGACGTGCCGCTCCAGCACGTCGGCGGGTACCGGATAGATGCGCAACGCGTTCAGGCCGAAGATCTTGGCGCGGATGGCGGGCGTGATCTCGGGATAGCCGTGCGTCTGGCGCAGTTCGGGCGCGATCTGGAAGCTGCGGAAGGCCTGGATCTGATCCTGCGGGCTGCCGTACCAGATCGAGTCCGTGCCCCACAGGATATTGTCCTCGCCAAGATGCAGCAGCAGCTTGCCCAGCGCGTGCGCCGCCGAATCGGGGTCGCGCATCAAAAAGCGCCAGGTCGAGCCCAGCTCGGCATAGAGGTTGCTGCGCGGGCCGAGTTCGGCTTCGCGTGCGGCCGTGCAGAGCGCGTCGATGCCATCCTCGCGCCGGGGGTCATAGGGGCCTTCGGCCTTGTCGGTGACGAAGCCCGAGTGGTAGACGAGGAAGTTCACGTCCGGGAAGCGCTTGGCCACGCGCCCCATCTCGGCGCAGGTGCTGTGCTCGTAGCTGCGCGGGCCGAAGGGCAGGCCCTTGTGGATGGCGATGGTGGGCACGCCCAGGGCGCGCGCCTTCTCGATCATCGCAAGGCCGGGTTCGTCGTCCATGAAGAATCCGACGCCGCCGGGGCCGTACTGGGTGTAGGTCTTCCAGGCCCGGATCGGGAAGTTGCCCGCCAGCCAGTCCATCGAATCGAGGTCGCCGGGCTGGTTCGGGTTGACCCGGCCATGCAGGTAGAGCCGATGCGTGCCCTCGAGCTGCTCGACGATGCCGGCGGTGGCGGCGGCCTCCTCGATGGTCAGCGGCTCGCCCTCGCGGGTGGAGGGCACGAAGCTCAGCACCATCAGGTCGGTGTCCGAATCGAGGAACACGTCCTTGATGAAAGCGTCGGGGCCGAGGCACTGGAGGTGGTCGAGCGGGCCGGGCAGGGCCGCGGCGGCGCAGCGGTCGGCGGCGAAGCCGCGCAGCGGGCGGGCGCCCTCGGGCAGGGCCTTGAGCCAGGCCCCGGTCGGGTTCACGAAGTGGCCCTGCACGTCGAAGATGAACTCGTTCCCTGCCACACCTGCCGCAGCCGCGTCCGGGTCGAGGCCGGCTTCGGCGGCGAGCTGGTAGTAGCCGCCGGTGCGGCCGGCCGCCGCGTAGGCCTGGTTCATCGCCAGCAGGGTGGTGGCCGCGCCGCAGGCCGAGACCATGAACGCGCGGCGACCCAGGCCAAGGCGGCGCGCATTGGCCGCGGCGGATTCCAGCGCGAGCCGATTCGCGTGTTCGTGCACCGGCTCCAGCGGCACCGGTTCGAACTCGCCGTTGCTGGTCGAGTCGAGTTTGATCGGCAGGCGCAGGCCATCGGGATCGAGACGCTGGCTCATGGCGGGGCTCCGGTTGCGGGCGATGCTTCGATGCTACCGCAGCCCGAGCGAGCGGCCAGCGAGGTCAGTCCACGACCGACTTCGACTCCGCCGTGCCCAGCAGCTCCGGCTGCGAGACCCGCCGCGGCCGCACCAGCAGCGGATGCACCAGCACCGCGCCCAATACGATCGCGACGCCGAGGTAGAACAGGCCGGACAGTTCGTGCTGTTCGCCCAGCAGCAGGATGGCCAGCGCAATGGCGTAGACCGGCTCCAGGTTGATCGCCAGCTGCGCGCTGAAGGCCGACAT
>JANJTY010000128.1 GCA_024710865.1 Lysobacteraceae bacterium
CCCGTCCACGGCCGGGCTTATATACATGCCCTGGGTCGCCACCGCGGTACCGACCCCGGGCTGGCCGTAGCTCATGCTCTTGTTGACCTGGCCCTTGACCCGGGCGCCGTCGCGCAACGGCGCCAGCGCCAGGCGGCACCCGTCGAGAAAGGGCTCGATGTCCTCCACGTACCCATGGAAAACGACACCCTCGACCGCACCGAGCGCGCGCACCTGATCGGTCGCCTTGCTGCCGATGATGTGGAAGCGGCAGTGCGGCAGCTCGGCCCGCACCCGCGGCCAGATCTCGTGCACGAACCATTCGGCCGCGTCGATGTTGGGCGGATGCTGGAAGCCGCCGACGAACATCAGGTCGCGGCGCTCCTCGAACCCGCGCCGGCGGCCGAAGATCTCGTGCACGTTGGACAGCACCTCGACCTGAGCGCCCGGGGCCTCGCGCGCGAGCAGTTCCTGCTCCACCGGGCTGACCACCACGCTGACGTCGGATTCGCGGATCAGGCGCAGCTCCTTCTCGCGCGTTTCGGCGGCGGCGCTGGCCAGGTCCTCGCGCCCGGTCAGCTGGGCCGCGCGCTGCTCGCGCAGGTAGTGCAGGTCGACCGTATCAAACACGAAGCGCGCCTTCGGCGCGTGTTCGCGCACCAGCGGCAGGTAGATCGAGGCCACGTAGTGGCGCGAGACGAACACGGTATCGAAGCGGCGGCCGTTCTCGGCGAACCAGCGCAGCGGGTCGGACAGGAAGGGGTGCCAGAGCACCTCCACGCCCATCTGCTGCAGGTCGGCGGTGTAGCGCTCGACCCAGGCGCGGTTGTCGGCGAAGAAGGTCACCGCGTCGCCGCGCTCGCGCAGCAGGCGCAGGATGTTGCACAGGCGCACCGAGCCCGAATCCTGGTCCGGCTGCGGCGTGGTGGCGTCGATCACCAGCACACGGCGGCCTGCGCGGTGCTCGCGCGCGATGGCGATGTCGGTGCCGGGCGCGGCGTGGGCGGCCAGCGCATCGCGCCAGCGCGCGAGGAACTTCTGCTGGTTCACCACCTGGTAGGCCTTGACCCCGCTGCCGGTGTCGGTGCCCGAGGTGACCCCCTCGTAGTGCACCACCACCGAGGCCGGCTGGTAGAGCACGCGCAGGCCGCGCGCGCGCACCTTCATCGCCAGGTCGGTGTCCTCGTAGTAGGCCGGCGCGTAGTGGCTGTCGAAGCCGCCGAGTTCGTCGAACAGGGCCTTGCGCAGGGCGATCGCGGCGCCGGAGCAGTAGTCGACCTCGCGCAGGTAGTTGTAGCGCGGGTCGGCCGGATCGTCGAAGCGACCGTAGTTCCAGCCCGAGCCGTCGGCGAACACGATGCCGCCGGCCTCCTGCAGACGACCATCCGGGTAGACCAGCTTGGCCCCGACCAGGCCGGCGCGCGGATGCCGGTCGAAGGTCTCGACCAGCGCGTCCAGCCAGCCCGGCTGCACCGCGGTGTCGTTGTTGAGGAACACCACGAACTCGCCGCGCGCCTGCGCCGCGCCGGCGTTGCAGGCACCGATGAAGCCCAGGTTCTGCGGATTGCGCACGTAGCGAAGACCCTCGATCCGCGGCAGCCAGTCGGCGGTCTCGTCGGAGGAGCCGTCGTCGACCGCGATCACTTCAAAGGCGCAGCGCTCGTCGGCGTCGTCGCGGATCGAACGCAGGCAGGTGAGCGTGGCCTCGATGTGGTTGTAGACCGGGATCACGATGCTGACCCGCGGCGCGTCGCTGCGCGGCAGGGCGAAGGGTTCGAACGCCTGCGCCGGCGGCACGCGCAGCTCGCCGCTCGGCGCGGGCGGGGCCTCGAACTCGCGCCGGATGCGCGCCACGGTTCCGCCCACGCCGCGCAGCTTGAGGCTGCGGCTGAAACGGTGGCGAAGGGCCGCGATGCGCTGCAGGCGGTAGCGCACCCGCGCCAGCGCGCCGCGCAACAGGCGCCGCACGAAGCGCAGGGGCTTGGTCAGCTTCCAGGACAGGCTGTTGACGATCAGGTTGCGCTCGGCCTCGAAGGCGTCGCGCTGCGCGACCAGGGCGTCGATGTAGCGCTGCAGCTCGGCGCGCTCGGCCATGTGCGAACGACGTGCCGCGGCCGACAGCTCGCGCTCGCGGGCCAGTTCCGCCTCGATCCGTCGCAGGCTCTCGCCGGCCTGCGCCAGCTCCGCACCCCGCTGCTCCAGGCGCTCGGTGAGCGCCACGAAATCCCGCTGTACCTGCATGAGTTCATCCTGCATGGAGAGCGCCCACCGCGTGCGCTCGTCGAATTCCGCCTGCAGCGCCGCGAAGGCGGCCTGCCCCTGTTCCAGTTCCGCCTGCAGCGTGAGCGCCCAGGCGCTGCGCTGCTCGAACTCGGCCTGCAGCGAGACATGCGCCAGTTGGGCCTGGTGCAGCTCCGTTTCCAGCGATCTGGCCCAGGCGCTGCGCGCGTCGTACTCGGCCTGCAGCGAGACGTGCGCCAATTGCGCCTCGCGCAGCTCCGCTTCCAGCGATTTCGCCCAGGCGCTGCGCGCGTCGTACTCGGCCTGCAGCAGGGCATGCGCCGACTGCGCCTCGCGCAGCTCCGCCTCCAGCGATTTCGCCCAGGCGCTGCGCGCGCGCAGCTGGCGATCCAGATCGGCTGCCCAGTCGGCGCGTCGATCAAGCTCCGTCTGCAGGACGCGCAGGCTGCGCTCGGCGCTCTGCAGCCGGCTGCGCTGCGCCTGCACCAGCACCTCGGCAGCCTGCAGGCTGCGCCGCAACGGCAGCAGCGCGGGCTCGGGGGCTGCGGTCCCTGCGGGAGACAGCAGCAAGGCCTCGCGGTGCGCCGCTGCCATCGCCCCCAGTTCGCCCACCCTTGCCGCGGCGGCGTCGAGATCGAGCGCGAGAATCGGCGCTCGATCCTGCGCCAGCGACTGCAGCAGCGCCGCGACCGCAGCAGCCTGCGGCGCGACCAGCAGCCCCGTGCGACCGGGCTCGATGCGTTCGGCGAAGCTGCCCAGGGCCGTGGCGATGACCGGTACGCGCAGGGCCCAGAGCTCCGACAGGGTGTAGCTGAAGGTCTCGGCCACGGTCGAGGGCAACAGGGCGGCATCCGGCGCTATGCCGGCGATGCGCGCGGCCAGGTCTTCGCGCGCGTAGTCGAGCAGCAGGTGCACGCGGGGATGGCCGAAGAAACGCATGCCCGCGCGCCCTGCACCAAGCAATACGAGCTCCACCGCCTCCGGCAACAGCGGCAGCAGGTCGGCCAGCAACTCCTCGCCCTTGCCGCCGTTGATCCGCCCGGGGACGAGCACGCGCAACACCGCCGCATCGCGTCGCTCCTTCCGCGGCAGCGGCTGCAGCGCATCCAGGCCATGCGGGATGCAGCGCCAGCGCCGCCGAGCCAGGGCCGGCAGCAGCCGGCACAGGTTGGCCTGCACCGTCCGCGTGGGGGCGATCAGCGTCGCATCGGCCGCATCCAGCGCATCCATCCACGCCTGCCGCAATGCCACCCAGGCCTCGGGGCTGCGGCCGGGAAACAGCGGGTCGCCGCCGGAGGCGTGCAGCGCCGCCAGCAGCCCGGCATCGCTGGCATCGAAATCCGGCGCGCCGAAATCGGCGTGCAGCTGCGGCCAGGCCGGGTAGTAGTCGTGGCAAACCACGGCGGTGGGTAGGCCGGTGCGCAGCGCATCCAGGCTATGTCCGATGAGCGAATCCACCACCACGCCCGCGACCCGCCAGTCGGCCACCACGCCCCTCAGCACGGCACGGTAGTCCTCGCCCGCAGCAACGGTGGAGGCCGTGGCGGCGGCCAGCGGCCAGTGCCGCACCGGCGCCTGCGCAGGATCGAGCAGCAGCGCCAGCGCGTGGCCGTGCAGCTTGCGCGGCGAGTCGCTCTCGGCGCGCAGCACGATGTGGTGGCGCGCCTGGTCGGCGGCGGCCAGGTCGCGCACGAAGCGCGCCGCGCCACCACCCCAGCCGTGCAGCAGGTGCAGGACCACCGGACGGGCGTCCAGGCCGACATAGGGCAGGCGTGCCGGCGCGCGCGCGGCGAGCGCGGCGCGCAACGCCTGCACCGGCAGCGGCGCCTCGTTCTCGTCCGCGGCTGGAGCGGCACGGTCCGGCGTCAGGCAGAGGCGTACCTGCAGGGCGAAGCGTGGCTCCGGCAGCTGCCCCGCGACGCGCGCCACGGCCGAACCGGCCCGCCAGAGCTGCAGTCGTGGCGTGTGGGCGCGAACTTCCGACAAGGCGTTCTCGCCCAGTGCCCAGCAGGCCGCATCGAGCGCGTCCGCCGTCCAGTCCCCGCGCGGCGGACGCGGATCCAGGGCGGGACAGGCCGGATCGAGGACCAGCACCGCATCGGCCCATGGCGCGTCGTCCAGCGCACCGAACAGGCGCTGTGCGGCAAACGCAGGAAGCTCCGTCCCGGCGCGCAGCAGGAGCAGGTCGCGCCCGGGAAACGCCGCGCTGGCTTCGACCAGGGCGTGCGCGGCCTCAGTGGCCGCGAGTATCCGGGCATCCGCTGCCACCAGCCCGAGGGCGGCGCAGGCAGCGTCCACCACCCCGTCTCCGCCGTAGAGGCAGAGCGCCGGTCGCTGGGCAGAACGGGGCGAGGTCGCGGTCACGAAGGGCGGTCGTCGGCGCTGGCCGGACAAAAGGGGCGGGATTATCCGCCGGATCGCGCGGCGGGTCCAAATCGGCGGATGCGGTGCTACCCTCGCCGCGCCCCGTTTCCGAGGTAAGCAGCCGCAGTGCCACGCGCCAAGTCCGAATCCCCGACGCCGCCGCCGGACCGCGCCTGGCCCGGCTGGCTGCTGCGAATCGCGTTGCTCGGCTTCGGCCTGGTACTCGGCTTCACCTGTTTGCACCTGCTGGTGCTGGACCAGCGCGTGACGCAGGCCTTCGAGCGCCTGGCCTGGCAGGAACCCACCCGCATCTACGCACGCCCGCTGCGGCTCGCGCCGGGCGAGCCGCTCGACGCGCGCGGCCTGCTGGCCGAGCTCGACGCCAGCGGCTACCGCGAGGCCGAGGGCGCGCCGCAGCCCGGCAGCTACGCACGCGACGGCGATCGTTTCCAGCTCCACCTGCGCGCCTGGCGCGACCTGGACGGCGCCCGCCCTGCCCAGCGCGTCGCTCTCGAACTTGGCGGCGGACGGGTGCGCGCGCTCGCGCAGGCCTCGGGTGCCGCGCTCGACGTGGCCTGGCTGGATCCGGCCCGCATCGCCAGCCTGCACGGCAAGGAGCAGAGCGAGCGCCGCCTGGTGCGCCTCGCCGAGGTCCCCGAACAGCTCATCCTGCTGCTGCAGTCGACCGAGGACCGCAGCTTCAAGCACCACCGCGGCGTCGATCCCTGGGGCATCCTGCGCGCGCTCTGGGTGAACCTGCGCGAGGGCGAGATCCGCCAGGGCGGCAGCACCCTCACCCAGCAGCTGGTGCGCTCGCTCTTCCTCGGGCGCGAGGTCGCCTTCGAGCGCAAGCTCAACGAGGCCTTCTACGCCCTGATCATCGAGGCGCGCTTCGACAAGGGCCGCATCCTCGAAACCTACTTGAACGAGGTCTACCTGGGCCAGGAGGGCGCGCAGGCGGTGCATGGCGTCGGCGCCGGCGCGGTGTTCTGGTTCGGGCGCGAGCTGGAAGCGCTGGACACGGCCGAACTCGCCCTGCTGGTCGGCCTGATCCAGGGCCCGTCCCACCACGACCCGCGCCGCCATCCCGAGCGCGCGCGCCAGCGTCGCGCCGTGGTGCTGGACATGGCGGTCGAGACCGGCGTGCTGGCGGCGGATGCCGCAGCGCGCGCCAAGGCCGCGCCGCTGGGCGTCTCGCGCGGCGGACGCCTGCCGCGCAACCGCTATCCGGCCTTCATGGACCTGGTCCGGGCCCAGCTCGAGCGCGATTACCGGGAATCCGACCTGCGCGGCGCC
>JANJTY010000136.1 GCA_024710865.1 Lysobacteraceae bacterium
AGTTCATCGCCGCCGGACAGCTGCGCGTGCCGATCGAGCGCGTCTATCCGCTCGATGCCGTGGCCGAGGCCCAGGCCCACAGCCGCAGCGGGCGGGCGCGCGGCAAGCTGGTGCTCGACCTCGGCGCGCCGGCCAGCGAACAGGAGGCGGTGCGGGTGCCGCTGCAGGCCTACCTCGACGGCCACGCCACCGGCCTGGAGTCGCATTTCCGCCGCGCCTTCGCGCCGGATGCGCTGCTGGTCGGCATCAAGGATGGCCGCTATGCCCAGCGCGCGGCGAGCGACTACATCGCCGCCTCGGCTTCCGGCCAAGCAGCGCCGGACGAACACCTGCGCCGGCGCTGGATCCGCTCGGTCACCGTCACCGGCACAGTCGCCACCGCCGTGATCGAACTGGACTACCCCGACATGAAGGCGCTGGACCACATGAGCCTGCTGCGCTTCGAGGACGGCTGGCGCATCGTGGTGAAGGCCTACGAGGCCCACACGCCCTGAGTGCGCTGCGAGGCCGCCGCGGGGCTCAGCCGGCGGGTTCGAACCCATTCCCGAACACGGCGTCTTCGGAGGGCGGTGCATGCCACACCGGCAGCGGCACGTCGACCTGATTGTCCGCCGGCGCCGGGTCCTGCTCCGCGGCATGGGCCGCGGCCTGCAGCACCGGGCTCGTGCCGCAGTCGTCGGGACCGGTGACGCGCGCGACGGCGAAGATCGCTTCCGCCCCCGCCAGCAGCACCGCCGCCTCGCAGCGCTGGCCGCTCTGGGACGCGGCGCAGAACCAGCCCGCGGGTGGATCGACCTGCAGGCCGGCGGGCTCGATCCCGGCCGCGAGATCGAGCACCGCCGCGCTGGCCGCGTCGGGACCGAGGTTGTGCAGGCTGAGCGTCGCCGGCGCCGGTTCACCGCAGGCAACCGCCGCGTGCGGTCCCTGGCCGGCAAGACGGAGATCCGCGCTCGGCGCAGGCAGCACCGTCACCGCCCGGTCGACGGCATCGTTGCCCGGCTCCGGGTCGAGGCCCGGGCTGGTCTCGACCAGGGCGGAGAGGACCACGTCGGCGCCGCAGTCGGACAGGTCCGTTGCGGATGACAGATCGAACGTGGCCTGCGCGCCCGCGCCGAGCGCCGCCACCGCGCACTGCCAGGCTCCGCCATCTCCGGCACAGAGCCAGCCCTGCGGCGCGGCCACGGACAGCGCGCCGTCCGGCTCGCGCAGGAAGCCGACCGTCGCGGCGGCCGTATCCGGGCCTGCGTTCGCGATGAGCACGTTCGCCTGCACCGCGGCGCCGCAGGCGACCGGATCTACGACCGCAACAGCGTCGATCGCAAGATCGGCCTGCGGCGCGCGGAACACCGCCGCGCCCAGGCGCACGATGTCGTAATCGCCATCGCCCGGCACTTGCCCCGCACCCCAGTACAGCTCGGCCTCGCCCGGCACGCCGCCCGGCAGGACCACGGGCTGCACGTTCTTGAGGCCGGGCCGATCACTGTGCGGCAGCGGCGCAGTCCAGCCCGACGCGTCGATCGAGTGGCTGGAGTGGATCTGGAAGGTGCCGCCCGTGGCGCGCGCCCAGAACAGCGCGAAGCGGCCGTCCGCGGCCACCAGCGGCCAGCCGTCGTGGTTGTTGCCGTCCGCCGCGACCATGACCGGTTTCGAAAGCCAGGCGTAGGGATCGAGGCTGGTACGGGCCCACAGCGTCACCGGCGCGGCACCGGTCTGGTAGACCAGCAGGTAGCGCCCATCCGCCGCGCGGCGCGCCAGGCGCGGCAGCGCGGCCGTGCCTGGGCTGATCTGCGTGCGCAGCGTGTCCCAGCTCGCGCCGCCGTCCTGCGAGCGGGCGATGTAGGCCGCGCCACCGAGACGGTGGTAGACCAGGTTCAGGCTGCCGTCCGGATCGCGCGTGAGCTGCGGGTTGATCTCGCCGGCGCTCACCCAGCCAAGGTCGAGCGCGCCCTGCGGCGCGAACAGGCTGCCGTCGCTGGAGGTGGCGCGGTGGATGCGGAAGCCGCCGGTCGCGTTGCTCAGATACACCAGCACGAAGGCGTCGGCCGCGGTCTGCACCAGGCTGGCGTGGCGCTCGTTGGCGGCGCTGGCGAGCAGCGCGACCGGCGCGCTCCAGCTTTCGCCGCCGTCCTCGGAGCGGGTCAGCCAGAGATCGCCGCTGAAGGCGCCGTCGAGCCGCTCGAACACGGCGATGCGCTGCTGCGGCGCGTCCCAGGGCCGGATCACGCTGGCCTGGTAGTCGTTGCCGGCACCGGAAACGACGGGCGCTTCGGCGGCAAGGTCGCCGCCTGCGAGCACGGCAACGAGAACAAGGGCGGTGGCGAGTGGCCTGAAAGCAGACGGCACGACGAGTCCTGGCACTGGCCGCACGGCATGCGGCCTCCGGCGTGTATTACGGAAAACGGCAGCGCGCCGGACCACCGCGAGCCACGCGGATGGCCCAGGCATCGCGCTGTCGCTTGCGCCCCGTCCCTGCGTATTCCAGGCGACGCGGCGGGTGCGTGCCGCGCCCGGGCGACCCCCTGCGCCCCGGTACGCGCGCCCTCGCCGCGACCTTCCCCTCCACGGCCACCCGGAAACTCGCATGCGCCTCCTCCTGCTGCTCTCGCTATCCCTCGCCGTCCTCGCCGCCACCCCGGTCCGGGCCGACGCGCCCCTGCAATCGCGCCTCGGCCTCAGCCTCGATCAGGCGCGCGAAGTCGATGCCGTCCAGGTCGACACGCGCCGCCGCTTCGCGTCGCTGCGGCAGGACTTCAACCGCGAATCGCGCGCCCTGCGCCGCGCCCGCCTCGCCAAGGACAGCGCCGAGATCGCGCGCCTGGAGCGGGTCATCGAAGCCCTGCGCACCGAGCTTCGCGGCATCCGCGACGAGGGCGACGCGCGCATCCGCGCCCTGCTCGATCCCGCCCAGCAGCCGGCTTTCGAGGCCTGGATCGCGGAGCGCCGACAGATGCAGGGCAGCGCGCGCGACGAGCGCCTGTTCGACTGAGGACTGCAGAACCGGTGTCGCGCCGTGCAGAATGGCGGCGACCCTTGCCGGAGGCCTGCCGATGCCGTTGGTCCTGTTCGGCCACCCCTTCTCCTCGTACACCCAGAAGGTGCTGATCGCCCTGTACGAGAACGCACTGCCCTTCGAGTTCCGCTGCATCTCGCCGGACACCCCTCAGCACGGCGCCGAATGGCTCCGGCGCTGGCCGCTGCGCAAGTTCCCGCTGCTGCTCGATGACGGGCGCGAGGTCGCCGAGACCAGCATCATCATCGAGTACCTGCAGCTGGCCCACCCCGGCCCGGTGCACTTGCTGCCGGCCGATCCGATGACCGCGCTGGAGGTCCGTTTCCTCGATCGCTGCTTCGATCTGCACGTGATGGACGCGGCCCAGCACGCGGTCGATGGCGCGATCAGCGGCGACGCCGGCAAGCGCCAGGAGGGCATGGCGCGCTCGGTTGAGAAGCTCGATCGCGCGTACGCCTGGCTGGAGGGTCGCCTCGGCGCGGGGCCGTGGGCGTGCGGTTCCGACTTCAGCCTGGCCGATTGCGCCGCCGCGCCTTCGCTGTTCTACGCCGACTGGGTCCATCCGATCCCGTCCGCCTGCCCGCGCCTGCGCGCCTACCGCACGCGCCTGTTGCAGCGTCCTTCGTTCGCACGCGCGGTGAACGAGGCGCGCCCCTACCGGTTGCTGTTCCCGCTCGGGGCGCCGGCGCGCGACTGATGCTCGGGCCCTCGGCCGGCGGCGCAGGTGCAGAATCTGCGACACTGGAGGCGCGCCATCAGGAGCGCCACGGCAAGGGCCCCGCATGAGCAACGCGCCGTCCGGTGAGACTCCGACCCCTGCGCCGTCCGGCCGCACCGCCGTGATGCCGTTCGATGCGAATGCGGACGGCACGCCGGACCCGCGTCGCGGCATGGGCACTGCCGGCGCCGATGTTCCCGGCGCCGACGTCGGGCCTTATCGCCTGCTGCGCCTGCTCGGCGCCGGCGGCATGGGCGCGGTCTGGCTGGCCGACCGCCAGGACGGTCAGTTCCACAAGCAGGTCGCGCTGAAGCTGCTGCACCCGGGCCTGGCCGATCCGGAACTGCGCGCGCGCTTCCTGCAGGAGCGGCAGATCCTGGCCAGCCTGCAGCATCCCAACATCGCCGCCCTGTTCGACGGCGGGGTCAGCGCCGACGGCCGGCCCTATTTCGCCATGGAGTACGTCGACGGCCGCGCCATCACCCACTACTGCGATGCCGAGCGTCTCGACGTACGCGACCGCGTGCGCCTGTTCCTGCAGGTGCTGCGCGCGGTGGCGCACGCCCACCAGCGCCTGATCGTGCACCGCGACCTCAAGCCCTCCAACGTGATGGTGAACGGCGAGCGCGTGGTCAAGCTGCTCGACTTCGGCATCGCCAAGCTGCTGCAGGCACCGGGCCAGGCCGTGGTGACCCAGATCGGCGAGCGCGCCATGACGCCGCGCTATGCCGCGCCCGAGCAGGTGCGCGGCGAACCGGTCACGGTCGCCACGGATGTGTACGCGCTCGGCGTCACCCTGTTCGAGTTGCTGACCGGGCGCACGCCCTACCTCGGCGGCGATCCGCGTTCGAGCATGGAGCGGGCCATCCTCACCATGGAGCCCTGCCGGCCGGCCCAGACCCTGGCCCTGAACCTCGACACCGTCGAGCTCGATCCAGTGCGCGAGCGCTTCGAGCGGGGTATCGACAAGGCCCGCCTGCGGCGCGAGCTGGCGGGCGACCTGGAACTGATCGTGCTCAAGGCCCTGCGCAAGGAGCCGGGCGAGCGCTACGCTTCGGCCGAAGCCCTGGCCGCCGACCTCGAACGCTACCTGGACGCACGCCCGGTGCTCGCCCGCGCTCCGAGCCTGCGCTACCGCGCGGGCAAGTGGCTGCGCCGCCACGCCGTGGCAGCCGCCAGCGGAACCCTGGCGGTGCTGCTGCTGGTCGGCGGCCTGGTCACCGTCAGCGAGCAACGCAACCGCGCCGCCGCCGCGGCGGCGCGCGCCGAGGCGACGCAGGCCTTCCTGATCGGCCTGTTCGAGGAAGCCGGCCCTGACCGCGGCGGCAGCGTCAACGCCAGCGTGCGCGAGATCCTGGCGCGCGGCGCCGCGCATGCCGAACGCAGCCTGGACCGGCCCGACGGACTGCCGCGCCACCTGTCCGCCCTGATCGGCCGCCTGATGAACGACGTCGGCGACTACGAGCGCGCCGAACCGGTGCTGCGCGGCGCGTTGGCCGCCTTCGCCAGCCGACCGGCGGAAGATCCGGAGCGACTCGATGCCCAGATCCAGCTCGCCACCACCCTGACCCGGCTCGGACGCTTCGAGGAGTCCGAACCGATCTGGCTCGACGTGCTGGCGCATGCTCCGCGCGGCAGCACGCAGCGCGCGGACGCACACACCGGCCTGGGCTCGCTCTATGCCCGCATGAACCGCTTCGATGAGGCCAGCCGCCACCACGCCGAAGCAATCGCGCAGTGGCGCGCGGCCGGCCCCGCGCATGCCGTGTCGCTCGCCTCCGCCCTGGTCAAGTCGGCCTACTCGCTCGACTACGAGGACCGCGCCGACGCCGCCGCAACGCAGCTGCGCGAAGCCGTCGCCCTGCTGCGCGCGCAGTCGGTGGTTCCGCAGGCCAGCCTAGGCCGGACCCTGCACCAGCTCGGCGCCACGCAGCGCTCGCTCGGCGAACTGGCGCAGGCCCGCGGCAGCCTGCAGGAGGCTGCGCAATTGCTCACGCAGAGCCTCGGCCGCGATCATGCGGATGCCCTCTTCGCCCGCCGCCTGCTGGGCGATGTGATCGACGAGATGGGCGAGCCGGATGCGGCCCACGCGCTGCTGCAGGACGTGCTCGAAGACGCCGTGCGGCGGTACGGCGAGGACTCGCTGCTGGTGGCCGAGGTCGCCAATTCACTCGCGACCATCGACCAGGTGCGCGGCCGCTATGCCGATGCCGAGCGTGGCTTCCGCGTCGTGCTCAAGGCCCTGCAGACCCAGTATGGCGAGGCGCATGCGGAAACCGCGGTGGCCTGGGCCAACCTCTCCAATGCGCTGTTCGAGCAGGGCCGCTTCCAGGAGGCAATCCAGGCCAATCGCCGCTCGCTCGATTCCTCCGCCGCATCGATCGGAGAGGACAGTTCCGGCCACGCGCTTTCGCTGTTCGCGCTCGCCCTGATCCAGCAGACCAGCGGCGACCTCGCCGGTGCGCGCGACAACCTGCAGCAGTCCCATGACACCCTGCAGGCGCTCTATGGCCAGGACCACAGTCAGGTGGTGCGCCTGCGCCTGACCCTCGCATCGCTGAGTCTCGACGAGGGCGGCGATCCGCGCCAGGTGCTGGCGTTGCTGGACGAACTCGAACCAAAAGTCGAGCTCGAGTCGCGGCGCGGGCGACGCATGCGCATCGTCATCTTGCACGCCCGCGCCCGCGCCCTGCTGGCGCTGGGCGATGCCGCGGGCGCCGAGGCCCTGCTGCAGGAGTCGCTCGCCATTTGCGCCAGCGAGTATCCACAGGGCAACCGCATGCTCGCCGTGGTGGCGATCGAACTGGCCGCGGCGCAGCGGGCGCAGGGCAAGCAGCGCGACGCCCGCGCCAGTCTCGCGCGCGCCGAGGCCGGCAATCCACAGGGCCAGCCGCTCAGCCTTCGCACGCAGCGGCTGCGCGAGGACCTGGCCGAGGGCCTCGCCGCACGCTGAGCGCGCATGTGTCGAGCGGCACCCTGCGCTCGCTGCAGGCCCGTTGCTTTGGGTTCCAGGTCCGCGACGCAACGCGAGGTTGCCGCATACGCCGAGCCGGCGCTGCGCCCGTCCTCTCCTTGGCCCTCGGCGAGAGGGACGGAGGGAGCCGGCAGCGCAGCGGTGCGACAATCCCGCGCCCATGTCCACACGACCCGCTACCCTCGCCGAACTGCGCGCGCTTGTCGCCGAGGTGATGCGCTACCTGTGGCGTCTGTTCCTCGACTCGATCCGCGACCTGGTGCGCATCCCGCTGGCTGTTCTCGCTGCAGCGCTCAGCCTGCTGTCGGCCCAGGGTCGACCGACGCGCGAGGCGCTGCTGATCCTGCTGATCGATGCGCTGCGGGATCTCGTGCTGATTCCGGTCGCGCTGTCCGCGGCGGCGCTCGATGTGCTGCTCGCCGTCGTCCAGCCGCCGCGCTACTTCCGTGCGACTCAGCTGCTGGGGCGGCGCTGGGCGCGGCTGCTCGATCGCTGGTTCGTCGCACGCTCGCACGCGCGACGCATGCGGGTGCTCAAGCGCTGGTACGCACGCAAGCTGCGGAGCGCGAACGCCGGACAGAGCGGGCAAGTCGATCCTCGGATGCGACGGCCCTGAGCTTCCTCAGGGACCGGAACGCTTCCCGGCGCCGACGCATCCGCTCAGGGCAGGATTTCGCCGGAGTGGGCCGCACCCCCCAAACCCAGCGCCGCTCCGCCGGCCGCTGCGCCTCCGCCCATGCCTCCACCTCCGCCACCGCCATCGCCATTCCCGCCGCCGCGCCGGTTCGATCCCTCGCGCCCGCCGCCGCCCGAGCCGGGCCGGGTCGGCCCCTGCGGTGGAATCCGTACGTCGGCAGGGATCGCCTCGAGGTCCAGCACCTGGCGGATGAAGCCGCGCAGCGAAACCACCAGTTCTGCGGTCTGCACCCGCCGCCCGGCGCCCAGGTCCTCGGCCGCGCGCGCCGCCAGGCGCACCTGCTCCTCGGTGCCGAGCAGCAGGATGTCGGACAGCGCCGCCTCGACCGCGTCACGGATGCGGCGCGAGCGGTCCGAGCCCGATCCGGCCGTCGCGGCGCCGTCCTCATCGCCCTCGACAGCCCCGGCCACACGAGCGCGGGCGCGCAGCTCGCGCCGGTGGGTCGGATCGACCTCCAGCGTGCCGGTGAAGGAACCGCCCAGCACCTTGTAGGCC
>JANJTY010000194.1 GCA_024710865.1 Lysobacteraceae bacterium
GGGGTCGATATACTAGCCGCTTCGTTGCGCCACCGTGATTGGCGCACTCCGCGGACGCCCCATGACCACCGTTCCCGCGCTCGACATCGTCGAGCTCAAGAAGACCTATGGCGGCAAGGTCGAGGCGCTCAAGGGCGTCTCGCTCGCCGTCGCGCCCGGTGATTTCTTCGCCCTGCTCGGCCCCAACGGCGCCGGCAAGTCGACCCTGATCGGCATCGTCAGCTCCCTGGTCAATCCCAGCGGCGGCAGCGTGCGCGTGTTCGGCATCGATCTCGCCAGCGAGCGAACCGCGGCCAAGCGCCTGCTCGGGCTGGTGCCGCAGGAGCTGAACTTCAACATGTTCGAGAAGCCCTTCGACATCCTGGTCAACTACGCCGGCTTCTACGGCATCCCGCGCGCCGCCGCCTGCGAACGCGCCGAGCGCGAGCTCAAGCGCGCCGGACTGTGGGACAAGGCCTTCTCCATGTCGCGCCAGCTCTCGGGCGGCATGAAGCGGCGCCTGATGATCGCGCGCGCGCTGATGACCGAGCCGAAGCTGCTGATCCTGGACGAGCCCACCGCCGGCGTGGACATCGAGATCCGCCGCGGCATGTGGAAGCTGCTGCGCGAGATCAACGCCGCCGGCACCACGGTGATCCTCACCACGCACTACCTGGAGGAGGCCGAGAGCCTCTGCCGCCACATCGCCATCATCGACCACGGCCGCATCGTCGAGCACAGCACGATGAAGGCCCTGCTGGCCAAGCTCGACGTCGAGGGCTTCATCCTCGACCTCGGCGCGCCGCTCGCCGGCGCCCTGCCCGAGATCGCCGGGGTGCAGCTGCGCGCCAGCGACGACCACACCCTGGAGCTGGAGATGCCGCGCAACGCCGACCTCACCCGCGTCTTCGCCGAGCTCAAGGACGCCGGCATCACGGTGCGCTCGATGCGCAACAAGGCCAACCGCCTGGAGGAACTGTTCGTGCGCCTGACCGCGCGGGAGCAGGCCGCATGAGCCATCCCAACCTGACCGCGCTCTACACCATCGTGCGTCGCGAGGTGGCGCGCATCCTGCGCATCTGGGGCCAGACCCTGGTGCCGCCGGCGATCACCATGACGCTCTACTTCCTGATCTTCGGCAGCCTGATCGGCAGCCGCATCGGCGACATGGGCGGCTTCACCTACATGGACTTCATCGTGCCCGGCCTGGTCATGATGAGCGTGATCCAGAACGCCTACGGCAACATCTCCTCCAGCTTCTTCGGCGCCAAGTTCGGCCGCCATATCGAGGAGCTGCTGGTCGCGCCGCTGCCGCCGCTGGTGATCCTCACCGGCTACGTGCTGGGCGGCGTGCTGCGCGGCCTGATGGTGGGCGCGATCGTGCTCGCCATCGCCATGCTCTTCACCAAGGTCCGCGTGCCGCATCCGCTGGTGATGCTGAGCACGGTGCTGCTCGCCGCCACGGTGTTCTCGCTCGCCGGCTTCGTCAACGCGGTCTACGCCAAGAAGTTCGACGACATCGCGATCGTGCCGACCTTCGTGCTGACCCCGCTGACCTACCTCGGCGGCGTGTTCTACTCGGTCAGCCTGCTGCCCGACTGGGCCGAGACCGCCAGCTATGCCAATCCCATCCTCTACATGGTGAACGCCTTCCGCTACGGCCTGCTGGGGGTGAGCGACCTGCCGCTGGGACTGGCCTATGGCGTGATGATCGGTTTCGCCCTGGGCCTGGGCTGGCTGGGTCTGGAGCTGCTGCGGCGTGGCGTGGGGCTGCGCAGCTGAGCCTGGGCTGGGCCCTGCCGCCGGTTCGGGTTCGACGGTGGTCGAGCAGCAGCGGCCGTGGGGTCAATGCGGCGGCGGCCTGTCGGGAAACGTCGGGCGGCTCCGTACCTGCGTGATCGGAAGGCGCGGCCAGCCCGGCCCGTGCCCCGCCCTCACGGAGCCGCCATGTCCCTGCCCCACACGCGTCTTGCGCTCTGCAGCCTGCTGCTGTCCCTCCCCAACCTCGCCCCGGCCCAGGTCTTCGTCGATGCCGGCGCCGCCGGCGCGGGCGACGGCAGCAGCTGGTCGAACGCCTACACCGACCTGCACAGCGCCCTGCTCAACCACCCGGGCGAGGAGATCTGGGTGGCCGCGGGCGTGTACGTCCCCACCGCGACCGATCCACAGGGCGACCGTCGCGTCGCCAGCTTCAGCCTCCCGCCCGGCACCGCGCTCTACGGCGGCTTCGCCAGTGGCGAGACGCAGCGCGAGCAGCGCAATCCGGCGCTCAATCCAACGGTACTGAGCGGCGATCTGGACGGCGACGACAGCGTCGATGCGCGCGGCGTGACGCCCTCGCCGGACGATGTGGTCGGCGAGAACGCCTACCAGGTGGTTCGCTTCGACGCGATCGGACGCGGCGCCAGCCTTGGTCCGGACACCGTGCTGGACGGCTTCGTCCTCAGCGCCGGACGGGCCGACGGCGACATCCTCGAATTCCAGTCCGGCGGCGGCGCGGTCTGCCTGCCCGGCTTCTCCGGCGAGGCCTGCAGCCCGACCCTGGCCAACCTGGAGTTCCGCGGCAACGCGGCGCTCGGCGGCGGCGGCGCCTTCGCCATGGTGGATGGCTCGGCCGCGGGCAATCCGGTCTTCCAGCGTGTCCTGTTCGCGCACAACCACGCCCTGGTGAACGAAGGCGGCGGCGGACTCGGCGGCGCGGTGCACATCGGCACGGTGTCCGCGGGGATGCGCTTCGCGCCGCAGTTCGAGGACGTGCGCTTCGAGCACAACCGCGGCGTGCGCGGCGGCGCGTTGTTCCTGCGCGAGAACGTCGACGCGCGCATCGACCGCGCCCGCTTCCTCGCCAACCGCGCCGCCGCCAGCAACGGGATCGACCCCTTCTTCGTGCGCGGCGGCGCGATCGCGCTCGACGGCGGCTTCGCCGAGCAGGCCCGCCTGCGCGTGTTCAATGCGGTCTTCGTCGACAACGTCTCCGACAACGGCGGCGGCGCGCTAAGCAACGAGGCCGTCGGCGGCGAGGCGGTGCTGGAGCTGGTCAACGTGAGCGCCTCGCGCAACACGGCGCGCGTGGGCGGCCTGCTGTTCCAGGCCGGTCCCAGCAGCGTGGTGACGCGTCTGCGCAACGCCATCCTCTGGGCCAACAGCGCAACGCAGGCACCGGACGCCGAGTTCGACCTCTACCCGCAGGGTGGCGGAAGCGCGGTTTACGCCGAGGACTACGGCTTCGGCGCCAGCGACGGCCACCGCCTGGAGTTCGCGCGCACCCTGGTGCAGGGCGGCCTGGGCGCGCCGGCCATCGTCTACAACCAGGGCCTGGAATTCGCCCCGGGCGAGGCCGTTCCGCCCGGCCTGATCGCCAACCAGGGCGGCAACCTGGGCAGCGACCCGCGCTTCGCCTCGCCGGCCCTGCACCTGCATCCCGACTCGCCCGCGATCGATGCCGGCAGCGCCGCGTTCAACCCGACCCTGCTCGATGTCGAAGGCCAGGCGCGCGTGCTGGGCGCGGCCATCGACCTGGGCGCCTACGAGTTCCTCGACACCGGCTGCCGCCCCGGCCTGACCGAGGTGGTCTACTGCGACGGCTTCGAGTGAAGGAAGCGACCGGCGCCCCCGCCAGGAGCGGGGCGCCGGGCGCGCCGCGGCTCAGCCCAGCGGCTCGTCGGAGAGGTAGGTGTAGGCGGTGAGCCCGGCCTCCAGCGCCACGGCGAAGCGTTCGGCCTCGGCGGCATCGAGCCCTGCCGCCGCGATGCGTTCGCGGTAGGCGGCGCGCAGGCTGGCGAGGTCGTAGCCGACGTAGTCCAGCATCACGTCGGCGGTGTCGCCGCGGCGGGCGCGCTCGAACGCGTAGCCCTCGCCCTCGAGGCGCACGTTGACCGCGTCGGTGTCGCCGAACAGGTTGTGGATGTCGCCCAGGGTGTCCTGGTAGGCGCCGACCATGAAGAAGCCGATGCGGTACGGTTCGCCCGCGCGCAGTTCATGCAGCGGCATCGAGGTGTCGAGGTCGCCATCGTCGACGTACTGCTCGACCTGGCCGTCGGAGTCGCAGGTCAGGTCGGCGATGGTGCCGCGCCGGGCCGGCTCCTCGCCCAGACGCTCGATCGGCAGGATCGGGAAGACCTGGTCGATGGCCCAGGCATCGGGGATCGACTCGAACACCGAGAAGTTGACGAAGTACTTGTCGACCAGGCGCTCGTTGAGGTCGTCGAGCAGGGCGCGCTGGCTCTTCTCGGCGTAGTTGAGCCGGGCCCGCACCTGCTGGGCGATGTGGTAGTAGAGATCGTCCAGGCGCGCGCGCTGGCGCAGGTCGAGCTGGCCCAGCGCATACAGCGACAGGCCTTCGGCGTGGTGGTGCTGGGCCTCGTGGTAGAGCTCGGCCGCGGGGCGCGCATCGAGCGCCTCGACCAGCTCGCGCAGGTGGCGGATGACGGCCGGCTCGTCGGCCGCTTCCGGCGGGATGCGTCCCTGCGGCGCCGGCTCGACCTCGGACACGTTCGCCACCAGCACGGCGTGGTGCGCGGTCATGGCGCGGCCGGATTCGGTCAGCACCATGGGCTCGGCCAGGCCGTGTTCGGCGCAGGCCTCGGCCAGCGGCTGCACGATGTTGGCGGCGTACTGCGCCAGGCCATAGTTGATCGAGCAGACGCTGCGCGAGCGCGTGCCCTCGTAATCCACGCCGAGGCCGCCGCCGACGTCCATGTAGCGGATCGGCGCGCCCAGCTTGCTCACTTCCACGAAGTAGCGCGTCGCCTCGCGCATGCCGTTGGCGATGTCGCGCACGTTGGAGATCTGCGAGCCCATGTGGAAATGCAGCAGGCGCAGGGCGTCGAGCTGGCCGGCCTCGCGCAGGGCGTCGATCAGGTCGATCAGCTGGCGCGGCGAAAGGCCGAACTTGGCCTTGTCGCCGCCGGAGTTCTGCCACTTGCCCGCGCCCAGGCTGGACAGGCGCATGCGCACGCCCAGGCCGGGCTGCACGCCGAGCGCGCGTGCTTCCTCCATCACCAGCGGCAGCTCGCTCGCCTTCTCGATCACGATGAAGGTCTCGAGTCCGAGGCGGCGTCCGATCAGGGCCAGGCGGATGTACTCGCGGTCCTTGTAGCCGTTGCAGATCACCAGCGCGCCCGGGCGCGAGAGCGCCAGCACCGCCATCAGTTCGGGCTTCGAGCCGGCCTCCAGGCCAAAGCCGGCCTCCGGCGAGCCGCCGCAGCGCGCCAGTTCGCCGGCCACGCCACAGTGCTGGTTGACCTTGATCGGGTAGATCGCGCTGTAGCCGCCGGCGTAGTCCTGCTCGCGCATGGCCTGGGCGAAGGCGCCCTGCAGGCGGCGCAGGCGGTGGCCGAGGATGTCGGCGAAGCGCAGCAGCAGGGGCAGCTTGAAACCCTGCGCGCGCGCCGCGTCGACCAGCTCGGGCAGGCACAGCGCGGGGCCGGCGGCGCCGTGAGGACGCACGCTGGCGCGACCGGCCGCGTCGATGTCGAAATAGCCCTCGCCCCAGTGCTCGATGGCATAGGTCTGGCGCGCGCGCTCGATGCTCCAACCGCTCATGGCGAAGGCTCCGTGTCGAATACTCGGGTTCCGGCCGGAGCCGGGCGCGCCATTGTACGGGCCGGCGCCGCCGCGACGGATGAATGCACGGTGCTCAGGTACAATCCGCGACCCGCTCGCGAGAGGTGAGCGGTCCGCAATCGCACAGGGGAAACGCCATGACCGATGCGCAGTGGTACACCGAGCAGTTCGAGCTTTCCGGCTCGTCGATCGGTTTCCGCGTCACCGGCAAGCTGGAGGAAGTGCAGTCGCCGTTCCAGAAGATCGAGATCTGGGACACCACCGACTGGGGCAAGCTGATGGTGATCGACGGCGCCATCATGCTCACCAGCCGCGATAACTTCCTCTACCACGAGATGATGTCGCATCCGGTGCTGTTCACCCACAGCAATCCCAAGCGCGTGGTCATCATCGGCGGCGGCGACTGCGGCACCCTGCGCGAGGTGCTCAAGCACAAGGAAGTCGAGCACGCCGTGCAGTGCGACATCGACGAGCAGGTCACGCGCCTGGCCGAGAAGTATTTTCCCGAGCTGTGCGAGTCGAACGGCGATCCGCGCGCCGAGCTGCTGTGGGACGACGGCATCGCCTACATGCGCAACTGCGCGCCGGAGAGCGTCGACATCGTCATCGTCGACTCGACCGATCCGGTCGGTCCGGCTGAGGGCCTGTTCAACGAGGCCTTTTACGCTTCCTGCGTCAAGGCGCTGCGACCCGGCGGCATCCTGGTGCAGCAGAGCGAGAGCCCGCTGGTGCACCTCGGCCTGATCCGGGCCATGCGCCACCACATGGCCGCGGCCGGCTTCTCCGACTTCCGCACCCTGCCCTTCCCCCAGCCCTGCTACCCGACCGGCTGGTGGAGCTGCACCCTGGCGCGCAAGGGCGGCGAACTGGCCGGCTTCCGCGAGCGCGGCGCGGCGTCCAAGACCTTCCCGACCCGTTACTACAGCGCCGACGTCCACCGCGCCGCGCTGGTGCTGCCGGAGTTCGTCAAGCAGGGCCTGCGCGAGGAATAAACACGCGCGATCCGGCCACGGATCGCGCACCGGCGCGCAGGAGCGGCTTCAGCCGCGACCGCTGGAACCGGAACCGCGCCGCCGCCATGCGCTCCCATCGCGGCTGAAGCCGCTCCTACGGGAGCGCGCTCGCCATCGAACCTCAGCGGTTGGTCAGCTGGATCTCGATGCGCCGGTTGCGCGCCAGCGCCGCCTCGCTGCCGCCGGCATCGAGCGGGCGGTGCTCGCCGAAACCGTTGGCCGAGAGGCGCTGGGCCGGAATGCCCTGCGCCACCAGATACTTCACGATGGCGAGGGCGCGCGCGCTGGACAGTTCCCAGTTGGAGGGAAAGCGCGCGGTGCGGATCGGCAGGCGGTCGGTGTGGCCGTCGATGCGCAGCACCCAGTCTAGGTCGGCCGGGATCTCGCGCTGGATCTGCTTGATCGTCTCGGCCAGGTGCGAAAGCTGCAGCAGGCCCTCCTCCGACAG
>JANJTY010000200.1 GCA_024710865.1 Lysobacteraceae bacterium
GTCCACACCTTGGTGGCGACGAAGGCCTTGCTGCGCAGCCCCGCGGCAGCGAGCAGTTCGCCCGTCACCGCCTCCGCGCGCCCGTACATCGGCGATGTATCGATCACCGCCCCGCCGGCCTCGAACAAGGTCCGCAACACCTCGGGCAGCCGGCGATACTCCACCGACTCGGGCTCGACGTCGAAACCCACGTAGGTGCCCAGCCCGACGACGGGCAAGCGCTCCTGGGTCGAAGGAATCGGACGCGTCAGCATCGCCCCCGCGGAACCCTCGCCGGGCGCCTGGGCCTTCGCGCGGCCACCGACGACAAGGGCCGCAGCCGCACCCGCCGCAAGCCGCAGGAACTGCGCTCGCGTCATCGAGCGGGCGGGAATCATCCGGGACACCGGGCTGGACATGCACCCTCCCTCCACGCAACGGCCTCTGCACGGCCTATGCAAGCTGTGACCGCGGGAATGCCCTGCGAGTGCCGCGACGCGCGGGAAATTCGACTGCGACGACGCGACCCTGCGCATCCGGTGGAACGCCGGCTGCGTCACACGGGGCAGGGAAGAAGCGCGCGCCCGATGCCTCTGCCGCGGTGCGGCGAACGCGGTGCCCGGTTCGACCCAAGAAGACGATGACCATGAACACCGCCATAATCCAGATGCAGTTAAGGGCGGGTCGCACGCGCCGTCCGACAGCGTGCTGCAACTTCTCCACTACCATCTCCTCGAACAGGGCGACCGCAGCGCCTGGTCCGACACGCGGGTCGGGGCGCGCGGTCATCGTTCCTGCCGATCTGTCGTTTGCCCGCCACGCACCCTTACAGCACACCCCATGCACAACACCAAGGAAGAATCGCCGACCGAAATCGTCCTCGTAGGGGGCGGGCACAGCCATGTCGAGGTGATCCGCCGCTTCGGTCTGGCGGCCTTGCCGGGGGTGCGGCTCACGGTGATCTGCACGGATGCGCAAACGCCCTACTCGGGCATGCTTCCGGGGTATATCGCGGGCCACTACGAAGCCGCGGACATCCATATCGACCTGCCGCGCCTCGCCGACTGGGCCGGTGTCCGTTTCGTGCACGACGAGGTCGTGGGCATCGACCGCCACGCGCGCACCGTGCGCTGTGCGTCAGCGCGGGAGATGCACTACGACTATCTTTCGCTCAACATCGGCTCCGCCCCGCGCATGGGTGAGGTGGCGGCGGCCGATTCGCCGGCCGTGCCGGTGAAGCCGATCCGCCACTTTCGCAGGTGCTGGCTGGACCTGTTGCAGCGCGTGTGCACGCACCGCGAGCCGAGCACGACGATCGCGGTGGTCGGCGCCGGCGCGGGCGGGGTCGAGCTGCTGCTGGCGATGCAGCACCGCCTGCGCCGGGAGATTCGCGCGAGCGGCCGCCAGCCCGAGCAGCTGCGCTTCCACCTGTTCACCCGCAGCCCGCAGATCCTGCCGACACACGCTGCGCGGGTCCGTGAGCACTTCATGCGCGAACTTGCCGCGCGTGGCGTCGTGCTCCACCTCGGGGTCGAGGTCGGCCACGTACGCGGCGGGCACATCGACACCGGCAATGGCGCCAGCGTCGATGCGGACGAGATCGTGTGGGTCACCCAGGCCGGGGGCGCGCCCTGGCTGCGCGACACCGGTCTGGCGCTCGACCCGGACGGCTTCGTCCAGGTCGAAGACAGCTTGCGCACGGTCTCCGACGAACGCATCTTCGCGGCGGGCGACGTCGCGAGCCTGGTAAGCGGGCCGCTCGCGAAGGCGGGCGTCTTCGCCGTCCGGCAAGGCCCGATCCTGGCGGAAAACCTGCGGCGGGCGTCGCGCGGCGAACCGCTCCTGCGCTATCGTCCGCAGCGCCGCTGGCTTGCACTGATCACGACCGGGGAACGTTACGCGGTGGTCTCGTGGGGGCCGCTCGGCATCGCCGGCCGCTGGGTGTGGCGCTGGAAGGACGCCATCGACCGGCGCTTCATGGCGCGCTATCGCGAGCTGCCGGCGAGGCGGGCCGCGTAGCCTCGCGAGTCGTTAGCCCGCAAAGCCTTGGCCGTAGGCCTGCATAACCGGATGACCGGGCGCGGTGAAGACGTGCTTGGTCTGCCCGCTCTCGATCATGCAGCCGCGGCAGCGCGACAGCACCTATCGCTCCGGGAAGTCGAAATCGTTCGAATCCTGCAGGGTGGCCGTCAGGCGGCGCACTTCGCCGCATCGGCCTCGCCGTCCGCGAGCGCCCCACCGCAGCTCGACCCCTGCCCCGCCGTGCAGCCATAGCAGTGGTCCGCGACGCGGATGGCACCGCCGGCCAGCGTCTCGCGGGTCGCGTCGCGGATGTGCAGGCGCGGGTGGGCGTCGCTCGCGATCGGCATGTCGAGCTGCTGGTTGAAGTCGCAGTCGTAGAGGTAGCCCTGCCAGTCGACGCTGACAAGGCTGCGGCACATCACCGCGGCGAGGTTGTCGGCGCGGTGCGCCTCGCGCAAGGTGCGCAAGTAGTCGTGGAACTGCCCCGTCGACACCAGCATGCTGCCGAAGCGCTTGATCGGCATGTTCGCGAGCGTGAACAGCTGGTTGAAGACGATGCCGAACCGGGCGCCGAGATGTTCGCGGTAGGCCGCCTCCAGCGTGGCCTGGGCGGGGGGCAGCACCGGTCCTTGAGGGTTATAGACGAGGTTCAACTGCAGTCCGCTGCCAGCCGCCCCGTAGCCCAGCGCATTGAGTTTCTGCAGCCCCCGGATGCTCGCCCCGAAGACTCCCTTGCCGCGCTGCCGATCGACGTTGTCTTCCAGATAGCACGGCAGCGAGGCGACGATCTCCACCCCCTGCTCGGCAAGGAAGCGCGCCATATCCGCGTAGCCCGGCTCTTCGAGGATGGTCAGGTTGCAGCGGTCGATCACGCGCAGGCCGCGCTCACGCGCCGCCTTCACCAATCGCCCGAAGTTCGCGTTCATCTCGGGCGCACCACCGGTCAGGTCCAGCGTCGTGACGGCCGGGCTGGCAGCGATGAAGTCGATCACTGCGTTAACGGTGTCCGCCGACATCTCCTCCGTGCGGGTGGGCCCGGCGTTGACGTGGCAATGCACGCAGCTCTGGTTGCAGCGGTAACCGAGATTCACCTGCAGCGTCTCGATCGTCCCGCG
>JANJTY010000219.1 GCA_024710865.1 Lysobacteraceae bacterium
CCGCGCCTGCTGGCGGGCCGCCCCGCACCAGCGCCCTGAGCGCGGCATCCACGCCGCGCGCTCAGTCCGCACGCGACGCCGGCGAAGCGTCGCAATCCGCATCCATGGCGCGCTCGCCGCCGACCCGGGGCGCGAGCAGACGCCACTCCGGCGAGCCCTGCCGCACGAACCTGAGCAGCGAGTTGCCCAGTTCCACGATGCTGCCCTCGCACACCGGCTCCCAGCGCACCCGCCAGCCGCCGATGAAGCAGCCATTGGCCGAGTCCAGATCGCGCAGCAGCACCAGTCCCGGCGTCGGCACGATGGCGCAGTGGCGACGCGATACCAGCGGGTCGCACAGGCGCAGCTGGCACTCGGGTGCCCGTCCGACGAGCAGCGTGTGCGGTCCGATCGGCAGGGCGGCCACCAAGCGGTCGGCTTCGAATGCCAGCACCGCCAATCCATCCGGTGCCAGCACGTCGCGCGGCACGACGCGGCGCCGCGCGGTGGTGCGCTGCGCCGCGCCACCAGCCTCCTCGCGCGGGCCGCCCCTGTCGGCGACCGCGGCCCGCGGGCGCACCGCGTCGTCGTCGCGCACCGCCGCGTCTCCGTGCGCCGCGAAGGCCTAGCGCCTCGCCTCCAGCACCATGTTGAACGGCGTCTCGGCCGCGCGCCGGATCGATCCGAAGCCGCCTTCGGCAATGACCCCGCTCAGGCGCCGCTGGCCGGCCTGCGCGCCCAGCGCGGCACCGGTTTCCTGCGCCAGCGAGGTCGGCAGGCAGATCATCGTCGAAGCGGCGTAGAACAGGCGCCCGACCGGATTGAGGTTGTCGCCCAGGTCGTCGCCGGCGCGCGGCTCGACGATCATCCAGGTTCCGTCCGGCGCGAGCCGGGTGTTGATATGCGCGGCGGCGCCGGCCGGGTCGCCCATGTCGTGCAGGGCGTCGAAGCAGGTCACGAGATCGAAGGGGCCACCCTCGAAATCCTTGGCGCTGGCGACCTCGAAACGCACCCGATCCTCGCCCAGACCATGCTCGCGCGCGTGCCGGCGCGCCGCCTCGATCGAGTCCGCGTGGAAGTCGTAGCCGACGAAGCGGGAGTTGGGAAACGCCCTGGCCATGATCAGGGTCGAGTGGCCGTGGCCGCAGCCGACGTCCGCCACGCGCGCGCCGCGTTCGAGCTTCTCCACCACGCCATCCAGCGCCGGCAGCCACTGCTGCACCAGGTGGTGCTCGTAACCCGGGCGGAAGAAGCGGGCCACGGCGCAGAACATGCATTGCGCCTGCTCGCCCCAGGCCACGCCGCCGCCGCTGCGGAAGGCGTCGGCGACCTTGGGCTCGTTCTCGAAGGTGGTGGCGGCGTTCTCGAAGCCGCCGATCAGGTAGACCGGGCTGTCTTCGTTGGCGAAGACCATGGCCTGCTCCGGAGGCAGCTCGAAACGGCCGCTGTCCGGATCCCAGGCGAGGTAGCCGGAGGCCGCCTGCTGCGCCAGCCACTCGCGCAGGTAACGCTCGGCGCAACCGGTACGCTCGGCCAGTTCGGTCGATGTGGCCGGCCCCTGGTCGCGCAAACTGCGGTAGAGACCGAGGCGGTCGCCGAGCTTGACCAGGGACGCGCTGTAGGCGCCGCCGAGATCGTTCAGGACCTGGCCTACGAAAGCCTGCAGGCGATCGGGATCGGGGGTACGTTGGGTGTGCATAGGGGAGTACTTGCGTGGTTGGAAGGGTGCAGCGAGTTGCGAACGCGCGACGCGTAGGCGGTGCGACTCAGGGCAGCGCCAGGCCGCGCTCGAACGAGGTGGAGAAGATCGCGTCGGGCTGGCCGCAGGCGAAGCTGCCCAGGGCCACGGTTTCGCGGTCGCCGCCGAGCTCGCGCAGGCTGACGTCGGCCCAGGAGCCGGGCCCGGGAACCTGCAGCAGGCCGCTGACCGGCAGCCGGGCCGACAGCCCCGGCCCGTCGCCTTCGACGCGCACATCGCCATCGGCGAACAGGTCGCCCTGGCTCAGCTCCACCTCCAGGTCGATGCCGACGCAGCGGGCGCTGCCGGCCAGGGCAAGGTTGTGCTGGAAGGCGCCGATGTCGAAGCGCTCCTGGCCGGATACGAGGGTGGCGCGGCGCGCCACGCCATCCAGGTCGCGGCCGAACTCGATGCCTTCGCCCTCCAGCACGGCGCGCGCGCAGCGCGCCCGCATCAGCGAGTCGTCGCGCAGGCGGTACAGTCCGCGCGGCGTGCCCGGGGCGGGCACGAAGCCCGGATCGAGCGGCGCGGGCGCGGCGCCGGTCTGGACGTTGTTGCAGGTGCCGCTGACGTTGCCGATGGCGTCGATGCCGGCCGGATTGCCGTCGGCGATGACGCCGACCAGGCGCGCGCTGGATCCGGCCTGCACCCGCAAGTAGGCGGAGCCGCGCTGCCCGGCGATGGTGGAGAGCGCGACGTGCGCGACGTTGCCCGAACCGATCAGGTCGATCGCCGTGGTCGCCTCCAGCACCGCATCGGAGGGATCGGGATCGTCGTGCCCGTTGCGCCGCAGCAGGCTGTTCGCCAGGCGCAGCTCGGAACCGCCGGAGAGGCCGATCGCGCTGCCGCGACCGGCGAGCCCGCCGGCGCGATCGGCGTCGTTGGCGTCGAAGGCATAGCCATCCACCTCGACGCTGGCGCCGCCGGACAGGAACAGCGCGCCGCCTACCGCCGAGACCGCGTCGTCGCCCAGGGCGCGGTTGAACTCGAAGGCCTCGCAATAGCGGTCGCGCGTCTTGATCGCGATCGAATCGCATTTCGAAGGCGTGAACCTGGCGCCGCGTCCGCCATCCACCCAGACCGCCCCGCCACGCTGCGCGACGTTGCCCTGGAAGGAAGCGGAAACGCTCGCCTCGCCCCGTTCCAGCGCTGGATCGCTCTTCACCGGTCCCAGGATGGCCAAGGCGCCGCCATTGCCGCCCGCGCTGTTGTTGATCAGGCGCAGGACGCTGTTCTCGAACTGGGTGCCGCTGCCGAACGGCGTGCCGAGATCGAGCGTGGCCTGGGAGCCGACCGCGATCGCGCCGCCGTGCCGAGCGGCAAAATTGTCGACGAAGGTGGCCCCGGAGAAGCGGCCGTCGAGGCGCAGTGCATTGCGTCGCGAAGGCGCATCGAACTGGCCCGCCACGGCGATCGCGCCCCCATCGCGCCCAGCCCGGTTGTTCTCGAAGCGCAGCCCGCGTGCAGAGCCATCGCTCGACTGCAGCAGGCAGCGCTGGTGCAGGGCGATGGCCCCGCCGTCGAAACCGGCGCGGTTGCCCTGTCCCACGCCCGGCAGCCCGAACACCACGTCGCGATCCAGCTCGATGATGCCCAGGGCGGAGTCGGGCGCACTGCAGAAGATGGCTCCGCCGGCGGCCGGCGAGGCGTTGTCGCTGAACACCACCTCGCCCAGGCGCACATCGGCACCGTCGAGGCTGATCGCCGCGCCGGACACGCCGGACGGCGTGCGGTGGCCGCTGAACACGCTGCCGCGCGCGGAGAACAGCGCCGCGCCAACAACCCGCACGCCGCCAGCGCTGGAGTCGACCACGTCGATGTGCTCCAGATCCAGTCGGCTGCCCTCGTCCACGGAGATCTGGTAGCGCGCCAGCGGCCGCTGGCCGTCGCCTGCGATGCGCGGCGGCAGGCTCGCGTCGCGGCCGCTGCAGGGCGACAGGCCCTGGCCGGCGTCGCCGAGCAGCTGCACGCTGCGGCCACCCAGAACGTCGAGCGCCTCGGTGTATACGCCTTGGCCGGACGTCGCGCCGCGTCCCTGCACCAGTACGGTCAGGTCCACCTCCGGCCCGATGCCGTCGAGCGCGGCGGCGATGCTGGGAAAGTCGCAGTCGATGCCCTGCCCGACGCTGACAGTCAGCGCAGCGGCGGGATCGCCCAGGCCAAGGCCCAGGCCCAGCCCGGCCAGGGTGGTGAGGAGGGATCGGAAACGAAGGTGCATCGGACACTCCAGCAATCGGTGTATCCGGCTCTACGCCGTGCGCGCCGCCGTCCCGCCACGGTCCTGCCGCCGCCGCGTTGCGCGACGTTCAGCGCGCACGGCGCGATGCCATCCCGGCCGTCGGTCACGCCTCCTGAACTAGACTGGCGACCGCCGAGCGGGCCTCTCGCATGCACAGCGCCACTCCCCCACCCGTATTGACGTCGAGAACGCGCGTGTACCTTGCAAGGCTGCCACTGCTGCTTGCCGCCCTGGCCGCAACGACCGCAAGCGCGGCTGGCGTGCTCCGGCTGGAGGCGGGCTTCACCGGCCTGGACCGCGTCACCGGCATCCACGCCGATCCGGGCGCTCCGGCCGGGCTGCTGATCCTGGAGCAGGGCGGAGCGCTGCGACGCGCCCGCGACGGCCTGCTGCAGCCAGCGCCTGTGCTCGACCTGCGCGACCGGGTCCTCTCGACCGCCTTCGAGCAGGGACTGACGGGGTTCGCCCTGGCGCCGGACTACCCGCAGGATGCGCGCGTCTACGTGCATTACATCCGTGCCGATGGGGCCTCGGTCATCGCCCGGTTCAGCTGGCCCGACCCCGCGATTCCGATCGACACCGGCGGCGAGGAAGTCCTGCTGGTGGTGCCCCAGCCGCATCCGACGCACAACTGCAACCAGCTCGCCTTCGGCCCGGATGGCTACCTCTACATCGGCTGTGGCGATGGCGGCAAGGGCAACGGACCGATCCTCGATCCGCGCCTGCTCTCGCATGCCCTGGGCAAGCTGCTGCGCATCGATGTTTCGCCCGCGGTCGGCTATGCCATCCCGCCGGACAACCCCTACCGCGGCCGGCACGGTGCGCTGCCGGAGATCTGGGCCACCGGCCTGCGCAATCCCTACCGATTCAGCTTCGACCCCGACAGCGGCGAGCTCTGGCTCGGCGACGTGGGCCAGGCCAGTCGCGAGGAACTCAACCGCCTGCCCGCCGGCCTCGGCGGGCTCGATCTCGGCTGGCCGATCCTGGAAGGCGACGCCTGCTGGCCGGCGGGCAGCCCCTGCGACGACGAGGGACTGTGGCCACCGGAGCACGTCTACCTGCACGAGGAGGGACGCTGTGCGGTGATCGCGGGCCCACGCGTACGCGACGCCGGGCTGCCCGTGCTCGACGGCGCGGTCCTGTTCGCGGACTTCTGCAGCGGTGAGCTCTTCGCGCTGCGCGAGACGGAAGACCAGCACTTCGTCGCCGAACGCCTTCTGCGCGAGCCCGGACTCGCGCCGACCAGCTTCGGCCACGACGCGAGCGGCGGGCTCTGGCTGGGCACCTACGGTTTCGGCAGCGCGCGGGTGCTGCGCATCGTCATGGCGGAGGCCCTGTTCACTGACGGTTTCGAGCCGGAGGACTGACCACCGCTTGATTGCCCGCCCGCGACGCCCCACCTGTTGTCGATGGATCCATCTCCGCCCGCTGCAGCTCCAACCTCCGTCGCCCGCCCCGCCAATGCCCGCAGCGAACTCGGCGTCATCGCCAGCCTGCTGCCCTTCCTGAAGCCCTACATCGGCCGGATCGCGCTGGCGCTGGGGCTGATCTTCGCGGCCAAGCTGGCCAACCTCGGGGTGCCTCTGATCCTCAAGCACCTGGTCGACGGGCTCAATGTCGAACCCAGCCTGCTGCTGTTGCCGGTCGGCCTGCTCTTGGCCT
>JANJTY010000236.1 GCA_024710865.1 Lysobacteraceae bacterium
CGCGCAGTGCCGCAAGGCCACGACGACGCTGGCGCGGGTACAGGATCTGCTCACGCACGAGTTGCAGATCGACTTCGGCGGCAGCTATCCGGTCGATCCGCGCGAGCCGACGGCGCGCGCGCTCGACGAGCTGCGCGCGCGGGCCGACGCGCGCGACATCGGCTTCGATGTGAACATGCCGACGACGCCCCTGCTCGCGTACGCAAACCCGCGCGAGCTTCCGGCAACGCTGGCGACGCTGCTGGACTTCCTGCTCGAGGACGCGGTCGAGGGCTCGCGCATCGGCGTGAGCGTGATCGATCGCGGTGACGAGATCGAGTTCGTGCTGACCAACAGCGGCTTCGGCATGCCGCAGGAGCGCCTGGACGCGAGCCTTGCCGCCGCGGCACCCACCGGCGACGACACCTTCGCCCGCTTGTGCCGCGGGCTGCAGCGCATCGGCCACTGGGGCGGCCAGGCGCGGATTTCCACCGGACTGGGCGAAGGCTTCCGGATCACCCTGTCGCTGAGGGGTTTCCAGTGAGCGCGATGCGGCACACGCCGTTCGACATGGACGATTTTCTGCTGCGGGCGCCGGACCTGGCGGATGCCGATGCCTGAGTGGTTCCTGCTGCCGATCTTCCCGGAAGCGGGGCTGGCCGGCTCGGTGGTGACGACCGTGTGGATCGGCGTCGCGGTGGTGGTGTTCTTCAACCTGCGCCTGGGCTGGGTGCTGTCCGGGCTGGTGGTGCCGGGCTACCTCGTGCCGCTGCTGCTGACGAAGCCTGCCGCCGCCGCGGTGGTGGTGGGCGAAGGCATCCTCACTTATGCGCTGGTGTGGTTCTACTCCGAGTTCCTGTCGCGCCGCACCGGCTGGAGCAATTTCTTCGGCCGCGACCGCTTTTTCGCGCTGGTGCTGTGCAGCGTGCTGGTGCGCATCGCCGCGGACGGCTTCGCCTTGCCGGCGCTGGGCGAGTGGGTGAACACGCGCTTCCAGGTGCAGCTCGATTACCGCAACAACCTGCACAGCTTCGGCCTGATCATCGTCGCGCTGATCGCCAACAACTTCTGGAAGACCGGGCTGCTGCGCGGGCTGCTGCCGCTGGTCGTGACGACGGGCGTGACGCTGCTGATCGTGCGCTACGGGCTGATGACGACGACCAATTTCAACATCAGCTCGCTGTCCTACATGTACGAGGACATCGCGGCGTCGATCCTCGCCAGCCCCAAGGCCTACATCATCCTGATCGCGACGGCCTTCCTCGCCTCGCGCATGAACCTGCTGTATGGGTGGGACTTCGCGGGCATCCTGGTGCCGTCGCTGCTGGCGCTGCAGTGGTACCAGCCGGGCAAGATCCTGGCGTCCTTCGTCGAAGCGACGGTGATCCTGCTGCTGGCGCAGGCGGTGCTGAAGCTGCCCGCCTTCCGCGGCGTGACGGTGGAGGGCGGGCGCAAGCTGATGCTGTTCTTCAACATCAGCTTCGCCTACAAGTTCTTGCTCGCCTGGCTGGTGCTGTGGTTCGTGCCGGAGCAGAAGATCACCGACCTGTACGGCTTCGGCTACCTGTTGCCGACACTCATCGCGCTCAAGATGCACGACAAGGACATCTACGCGCGCATGACCCGCGCGACGCTGCAGACCTCGCTGGTGGCCGCCCTCGGCGCGACGCTGGCAGGCTTCGCGCTGTCCTTCCTGCCCGATCCGGCGGACATCGCCCATGCCGGCAGCACCACGGCGGAGACGCCGCAAACGCGTGACGGGAAGCTCGTCGAGGTGGTGCGGGAGGCGCGCATCGCCGCGTATCGTACTCGGCTGCAGGTGTCGGTGCCCACGCCCAACGCCTTCGAACTCGACCGGCTGCGCCACGGCTTCACCCAGCTCGCGGAATACCGTCGCGACCGCGAGCCCGCACGGCTCGCGGCGGCGATGAAGCAGCTGGAAGGCATCGGCTTCCGCGGCGAACGCATCGAGGGGCGTTACCTGCTGCTGCGCGATGGCGAAGCGGGGCGCTTCTGGGGCCTGTATGTGGTCGACCTGGACGCGGACACCGAGCTCGCGATCGAGGTGCCGGCGCCGCTCGACGAGCGCGGCAGCACGGAATCCGGCGCGTGGCTGTTCCGCGCGATGCGCGCGCAGTCACTCGCGATCGCGGGGTCCACACGCAACGCGAACAAGGACGGCAGCACCGACGTGCTGCGCGCCCCGAACACGGCCTTCCAGATGTTCCACCAGGTTTTCGGCGCGCGCGAGGTGCTGCAGGTACGCGGCTACACCGCGGAGTCGGCGCGCGTCGCGCAGGGCTGGCGCAGCGAGCTGCAGCGTCCGCCGCAAAGCGAACCGGCCTCGCTGCTGTGGGTGAAGGGCACGCTGCCCGACGGGCTGGACCTGGCGCGCCTGCGCGAGCTCGCCGGCGGCATCGCGCTGCGCTGGGGCGAGCTGCCGCTGCCGAACCTGCAGCGCGACACGCTTTACGCGGGCTTCGCCGAGCTGCAACTGCATCGCGACGACATGCGCCGCCTGCTCGGGCGCGCCCTTGCGGCCGAGCGCGGCGTCGGCGAGACGGTGTCCGACAAGAGCATCGAAGGCTACCTGCAGGACTGGCTGCTGTCCGACCCGACCCGCATTGCCGCATCGGGCACCGATCGCTATGTGAAGCCGGCGGTCGAGGACCTGCTGTTCTTCGACGACGAGGTCGTCACGCCGCTGCTCACCGCTGCCGCCGACCATTACCGCGACGGCGCCTGGACCGCGGACGGTATCGAGGAGCTGCGCGTGGTCCAGAGCGCAGCCACGGCGTTGGGCTACGCGCTGCTGCGCTACCGCCACCTCGGCAGCGGCACCGACTACCTGATCCTCGCCGAAGCCGATCGTCCGCCCGGCGCGACGGACAGGCGTCGCTACTGGGGCACCTACGTGTTCCGCCTCGGGCCGGCGGAGCCCTTCGTCGTCGGCGCGCCGCGGCCGCTGTTCGAGCACAATGCCTTCGAAATGGCGGTGTCGCTGTTCGAGTCGCTGCGAGCGCGGGCGCTGCTGGTCGGCGGCGCCAGCCCCGCCGCGAATCGCGACGGCAGCGCCGACATCGTGCGCCTGGCGAACAAGGAGAACGCCTTCAACGTGGTCGGCCAGGCCATCCTGCGCCATGCGGGCGACGCACCGCTGATGACGGTGCAGAGTCGCGCGATGAGCGAGCGCCCCGATGCCCCGCTGCCCGCGGCCGACGTGCTGCTCGCGGCCGGCAACGGCGCGCTCGACGTGTCGCAGCTCGGCGAACGCGGCCGGCAGCTGGTGGACGTGTTCGGGCGCTACGGCCTGAGCACCGCCTTCGCCGGCGGCGAGCTGGCGAGCGCGGGCTACGAAGTGGGGGCGATGCCGCAGGTGTTCTACCTGAACGCGACGCAGGACAAGGAATTCGTGACCTTCTGGGCCTCGCCGCTGGCGCGCGCGGGCTTCCGTCAGCAGACCGGCGCGACCGCGCAGCAGGCGCAGGCGATGGCGCTGGGCCTGGCGAGCGTCGAGGAGGACCTCGCGGCCTATGTCGCGCGCCATGACCGGGCGGCGGGGGCCGTGCCTTCTTCGCTGCGGAGCGTGCTCGCGCGCTACGTCGCGAGCCAGGACATCGTCGTACTGCACGGCGCGATCACGGCGCATCCGCAGCTGCGTTTCGAGCGTGTCGTGGATGTCGGCTCGCGCCAGGGCTTCCTCGCCGTCCTCGACGACGACGGCGGACTGCTGGGCCTCGCGAACCTCACCGCACGCGAACCCGAACGCAGCGTCGCGCTGAATCGTGAAGCACTGCGCGCGAGCCTCGACGCCTTCGTCGAAGGCCGTGCGGGCTGGCTGCTGGCGGAGGATGCGCGATGAAGTGGCTGGCGCGCCTCGTCGCCGTCGCACTGCTGGCGCTCGCCGCGTGGTGGCTGATGCCGCGCTTCGCGGCCTTCGACACCACGGCCCTGCTCGGCCGCGACCGTGACGAGTGGAAGCTGGAGATGGTGCCGCAGGCGAGCATCGCCGCGACCTATCTCGCCGAGCGCGACCGCTGGCTCAGCTTCCCGGTGCCGGCCGGCGCGGATCGCGTGCGCATCGTCAGCAATGCAAATTTGTTCAACCTCGCGAAGGCACGCGAAGCGCGCACGGCCGACCCGCGGCGGCGCTGGCGCTACGCGCTCGACATCGAGATCACCGACGACGAGGGCGCCGTGCTGCTGGGCCGGCGCCACCACCACCGCACCGACCTCGCGGAACTGCGCCTGCCCGACGAGCGGATCGTGACCCCGGCCTTCTACCTCGACGAGACGCTGAGCCCGGTCACCGGCGTCGTCGTGATGCTGAACCTCGGCGGCCTGCCCCAGGCCACGCGGCTGCGCATCCGCCTCGCCGACGGCGACCCCGACATCGCCGACGTGGCGGTACGCGCCTACTTCCCCGAGCCGGCCGGCGAGCGTCAGCTCGACTACCTGTGGCAGCGCCTGTCCGAGCGCCAGAAGAGCTCGCTCGCGAAGGGCAGCGTGTATGCGCACGAACTGCTTACCGACGCCGAACGGCGCAACCTGCTGCACAACCAGTGGCAGCCGGTGGGTCCGCGGGGTGCGCGCGGGGTGGATTTCAGGGGTCGCGACCTGTACGTGCTGCGCGACGTCGAGGGCGAGCCGGTCGACGACCCGGTGTCGCCGGCCGGGCTCGTCGCCGCGCCGGGCCGTCCCGTCATGCTCCCGCTGCCCGAGGGCGGCGGCACCGTCGAGTTCGAGGCGATCCCCCTGGCCGCGGACGGCGATGCGGCGGAGGAGCCCGCCCCCCCGCGGCTCGCGGGGCGCTGGCATGCCGGCGACAGCCTCCTGAAGGAAGACGTCGCGATCCCGCTGGTCGCTGCCGCGGCGGGCTCCGCGCCGCTGCGCGGCGAACGGCGCTTCGGCGGCGGCCTCGCCGAACTGGAGGCGAACCGCCCGCTCGCGCTGCGAGCGTTCATGGACATCGCGGGCACGCGCACCGAGATCACGCCCGACCGGCTGTTCCAGCGCCTGTTCATCGCCGACACGGCGCAAGTAGCGAGCTTCGCGATTGCGCACGCGGACGGCGCCGCGACGCCGATCAGGGTCGAGGCGCGCTACCTGCAGAGCGCCGCGAACCCGGGCCCGTCGCCGGCGCTCCACTACGCCTTCAGCGCAGCCGACGGCTCGGTGTTGCGCGAAGGCGATGCGCCGCTGATCGCCGACGCATCGCGCTACGACGAGCCCCTGGGCGCGCTGCCGGGCAGCATGGTGTCTGAGCCGACCGAGCTCTTATTCTCGGTGCCGCCGCAAGCCACCGGCCTGCATCTCCGCGCCGCCGCGGGAGGCGCATCGCGCTCGCCCGTGCTGGTCGGCGTCTCGACCCGGCCGGCGCAGCTTCCGCGCCACATCCGCGCCCCCGAGGACCGCTACGACTTCGCCGCGAAGGGACTGCGCGTGCCGGCATGGTTCCCGATCCTGCCACAGGACTACGAGCGCCTGATCGCCGGCAACCGCAGCCGGCTCGTCGCGGTGCAGCCGCGTCCGCCCAGGGAGCGGCCGGAGCTGCTCACCGGCAACTTCATCCACGACGATTTCCGCCCGGGCGGACGCTGGCTCGCGCGCCAGCTGCTGACGCCGCGCGAAGCCGGCAGCCCGGTGCGTGAGGAGGCCTTGCCCGCGACCTAGTCGCCGCTGGCGGCTGGCCGCGCGCAACGGCTCGACTTCCCCGCGTGGATGGGCCTGCGCCAGGTTTCCCCGACCCTGCTGTGGGTGGCCCCGGACGACACGCCCTTCAGTGCCACCGTCACGATAGACGGCCACCCGCATCACGGCTTCAGCGGCCGTGGCCGGTATGGCGAGACACGCCTGCCGCCGCTGCCCGCCGGCGCGCACACGCTCAAGGTCGAACTCGCCGGCGGCGGAACGCGGCGACCGCGACTCTTCATCAACCACGCGAAACCGGCGGCGGACGCCTATTCGCTGCGCCTCGCGGCACGCATCGAACGCGAGGTCGCGTTCGAGGTCGAGCGCAACACGCGCGACGAGGAAATCCTGAGCGCGCGCCTGTTCCAGCCAGCCGGATGGCAGGGGCGCAGCCGGCTCGCCGCACGCATCGAGGGACCTGCCCCCGCGGCGCTGACGCCGCTGCCAGGCTGGTTGTTCAACGACCGCCGCTACGATGTGCGCCCCGACCCGAGCTGGGCGGCACCGGTGTTCGACACCCAGGGCGAACGCAGCGACGCGGGCCAGCCGGTGCAGATCATGATCCCCCCGGGCGCACCGCCGGGACGCTACCGTGTCGTCTTCCGCCTCGAGGAAGGGCCGCCCGGCTATCTCGCGCTGTCGCGGATCCGCCCAGGGGTCGAGGTGCGGCGACGGATCTTCGAGGAAGCGGAGGTGCGCCATGTGGCGGTCGAGTAAGCCGGGGCGCGAGCGCGCGCCATTGGCCGGGCGATCGCATGCCGCTCGGGCCGCGCCTGTCGAGGCCCTGCCAATGCCCTTCGACAAGCTCAGGGCGAACGGTATGGGCGGTTTCATTGGCAGGTCGATAAGCGTCCTGCTGATGGCCTGCACGCTTCCGGCCAGCGCGCAGTCCCTTGCACCTGCGGGCGGGGCCGGCAGTGCGACCATGGCGGCGGCGATCGCACCACGACTCGCACAGGCGATCCGCGGGGGGCGCTACGTCACCCCGGACAGCGACGAGTTCGCGCGTGCGGAGCGCCTCTTCGACCGCCTCGCCGCCGGCTCGCCGCCCGACGCGCTGCGCGCGGAGATGCGCGAGCTCGCGCTCGTCATCGAGCGCGACGGTCCGCTGGTGATCGTGCGCGAGCGCGAGGACGCACTGCGCGGGCGCGGCTTCTACGTTTTCCGCCACGGCGCGCGCCCCGACGTGCTGCACGTGCCGCACGGCTTCAAGGACGAGATGACGCGCGACATCGGGCTGGCGCTGTTCGCCGAGGGCGATTTCGCCGCCGCCGCGTGGAACACCGTGCCGCGTCGCTACGAACGGAACGGCGCACAGGTCGATGCCGACTTCGCCCACTTGCCGGGCAGCTGGTTCAACGCCTTCGTGCGCGCCACCGCACGGGCCTGGCCGCAGGGGCGCAGCCTGCAGATCCACGGCTTCGACGCCGACAAGCGCCGCAGCGAAGCCGGCGCCGAGGCCGCGCTGATCCTCGCCGACGGCACCGCAGTGCCGGACGACGCGCTGCGCCGCCAGCGCGACTGCCTCGCGTCGCGCTTGGGCCGCGGCGTCGCCCTCTATCCCGACGACGTGCGCGAGCTCGGCGGCACGACCAACGTGCAGGGCCGCACGCTGCGCGGCCTCGGCTACGGCGGCTTCGTGCACATCGAACTCAGCCGCAGCCTGCGGCTCGCCTTGCGCGACGACGCCGGTGCGCGGGCAAACTTCCTCACCTGTCTCCAGCCATGATCCGCCCGTCCGCTCCCTGCCCCCCGCGCTCTCGCCCGACCCGCAAGCCGATCGCCTGCGCGCTGGCCGCGTGCCTCGCGCTGTTCGCCGGGGGCAGCGCCGCGCAGGTCGACGAGGTCCAGCTGCGGCTGCTGACGCAGTTCGAGCTGCCGCTGCGCTGGGACAACGTCGAGCCGGGGCGGCCCTACTGGACGCGCGGCATGCAGCCGGCATGGCGCGCCGCGGCCGGGCTGCACGCGGTGCGCCTCGCGCCGGGCGAGTCCGTCATTGTGCGCATCCCCACCGGCGAAAGCCTGCGTGTGCGTGCGCTCGACGACGCCGCGAAGCAGGCGCTCGCGGCGCCGGGGGCGGCATTGACGGTTGCCTTCTCGAATGGCACCGGCCTGTATGCCGGGCAGCGCCCACGCCGCAGTGCGGACGGGCTGGATTGGCTCGTCGAAGCCACGAACGCTGCGCCCCAGACCGGCCCCCGGCTTGCGCGCGTGTCGCTCGCCGCCGGGCATGGGGAGGCGCTCGAAGTGGCACTGTTCGTGTCGCGGCGCGATCCGCTCGGCCGTATTGCGCCCTACCGCAGGCTGCACGAGCTGCCGGGCGAGCCGCTCGACGTGCAGCACCAGCGGGGCAGCCGACCGCTGCACTACTGGGCGATCGAACCGGCGGCGCCGGTCGCGCTGGACGTCGAAGGGTCGGCGCGCTTTGCGCTGCGCCTGCGCCTGCGCTACCCGGCGAATGAAGTTGCGAGCGCACAGCAGTGGCGCGTGGCCGCGACGCTTGACGAGCGGCCGCACGCAACGCTGGATTTCGCCACCGGCGCCGAAAGCACATGGACGGTGAAAATCGACGGGCGCGAAAGCGTTGTCAGCCGCGAGAAGGAAGGCTATTTCGAAGTCCCGGCGGGACGGCACCGTCTGATCCTCGCAACCAGCGCGCCGGTGATCGCGCGCCTGCTGTCGCAGGCCGACCCCGACTACCTCATGCCGGCCCTGAATGCCCCGGAGACGACGGCCGCCGAGGCCCGCGCCGCGATCGCGCAGGAGCCGCCGCTCGCGCTGCGCCTCTCCGGCTGGGGCGACGCAGGCAAGGACGCGGCGCAAATCGTCGCCGCACGCGAACGCCTCTCGCCGGCCGCGGTGCACGCGGCGGCGCTGCAGCTCGTGCGTGACAACCGGCATCGCGAGGGCGGAGCGGTCGGCGCGGCGGCGATGCGCGAAGTGGCCGCGCTGCGCCGCGACGATCCGACGCTGCGCAGCGAGGCGGGCGAATATGCACTCCACACCTTCTATCGCGACCTGCTGCCGCGCGACAAGAGCCAGCCCGGCGCGCTGCGCCACGCGTGGTTCCTCGCTCCGCGCCTGCGGGCCGATACCGAAGGCGAAGAAGGCCGCGGCACGGTGCTCGCCGGCCAGCATGCG
>JANJTY010000332.1 GCA_024710865.1 Lysobacteraceae bacterium
GGTCGCGATCAGCGACTCGGTCTTCGAGCAGAACGCCGCCATCGCCACGCTCGCCAATGGCCAGGCCTCCGGCGGCGCCCTCTACGTACGCTCCGACCTCGAGGTCAGCCGCAGCATCTTCCTCTCCAACGCCGCCAGCGCCGCCAGCGGCGCCAACGCCTTCGCCATCGGCGGTGCGATCAGCGCCAGCGGCGCCTCGTCCAGCATCAGCGACAGTCGCTTCGAGCTGAACTCCAACTTCCCGGCTGGCGGTTTCGCCCTGGGCGGAGCGATCGTGCTGATCTGCACCGACTGCTTCATGCAGGTCGGACGCAGCAGCTTCACCGCGAACGCGTCGATCAACGGCGGGGCGATCGCGGCACGGCCCGGCGCGCCCGGCGCGCTGCCCTTCCTTAGCCTCGTCAACAGCAGCTTCCTCGACAACAGCGTGAGCGGCAACGGCGGCGCGCTGCACCTCGACTTCGCCACGCTCTCGGCGCGCAACAACAGTTTCTACCGCAACGACGCCGTGGCCGGCTCGCACCTCTCGTTCGCGCTTGGCTCCGGCGTCGACGTCTTCGGCGCCAACCTGCTCGCGCCGCCCTTCTCGGGCAGCGCCTGCAGCTTCGACGTGAACGGCTTCCCCGCTGCCATCATCGGGCAGAACTACCTGAGCGATGCCAGCTGCGGCCCGCTGGCCGCCGGCGCGCTGCCGGCCGGGCCGCTGGGCACGATCCGCCTGGACGAGACGCCTGGGCTGGTCCCGGTGCTGCAGTTCAGCGGCAGCGGCGTGATCGACAGCATCGCCGCAAGCGGAAGCTGCGAACCGATCGATGCGCGCGGCACGGCGCGCCCGGTCGATGGCGACGAAGACGGCGAGGCGCGCTGCGACGTCGGCGCCTACGAGGATCCGGGCCCGGCGGTCTTCGCCAACGGCTTCGAGCCCTGAATCGAAGCGCCGCCAAGAGCTGCGCCGCGGCCGGTTCGACCCAGCGAGGAAGGGAGTCGATCCCGCCGCAGTTCCGCGGCGGTGCCGTAACGAACGCGCTATCGACCCGTCGCCGCCGCGGGAAGTTCGTACGCGCAGCGCGCGGAACTCGCCTCCAGCAGGTCGCGCAACGCGGGGTACGCATCGCCCAGCGAGCGCACGATCGACGCGATGTCGACGGCGTCCGGCTGGATCGCAACGCTGGCGTGCGAGGGGCTCTGGCCATGCGCCTCGCAGTCGAGCCCGACCGCGTTGAACAGTGCCCCGATGCACTCCCGCGGCGACGCAAGCAGTTCCTCGTAGCGGACGGTGTGCACGCGACCAGCCATCGCGCTATCCGCAGCGACGGCGTCGTCGATCGCATCCTGCAAGGCGCACCACTGCCGTGCGATCGCGAGACGGCGGGCGTCGGCGCAAGTCGCTGCGCTGCGCGGAGTCGCGTCGTCCGGCACGCACAGCGAGAGCACGTCCATATGCAGGCCGGTGCGGTAGACGCGCTCTCCGGAAGGCTGCGAGAGCAGGGCCTCCTCCAGCGCGCGCTGGGTACGCAGGTGGGAGTCCACCGTCGCCAATGGGTGGCGCAGGACGCGCACGAAGTGCGCATCCGGAAAGACCCGGGCGAGAAAACCCATCCGCAGCGAATTGAAGGGATTCTTGTTGACGAAGCGGTGTCGCCCAAAAAGCCAGAGATGACGTTGCACCAGGCTGCGCAGGTGCCGCTCGAACGCGGGGTTGCGATAGGCCCGATCGAGCGCCACCGCGCGACCGCCGTGGTCCCAGATGCTGCGGCCGCACAGGCTGTAGATCCATTCGCACTCGAAGGACGAGAACAGATTGCTCGGCAGCTTCGGATTGTGGATGAAGCCGGTGGGTGTCAGGTCGAGGACGCCAAGGCGGGCCAGGGCGCGGATGCCTGCCGCCGCGATCAGGGGCGCGCGCACGAACTGGTTGCTGAAGTAACAAAAGCTGGCCACATCCGGATGCGCGCACAGCAGGCGTTCGACCAGCGTCGTGCCCGAACGGAATGCGCCGACGATGAAGATCGGACGGTCCGGGGCGCGCCGGAACAGCTGTCGCGCCAGGGGCGATTCGAGCGCGCCCGCCACGCGGTCGAACCAAGGCACCCAGGGCGAAGCCGCCAGACGGTAGCCGTGCGGCATGCCGCGGATCGGCGGCTCGCGCCAGCGCAGCCAGGCCGGCACGCTCAGGCCGCTCCGCGGCGCAGGCCCGCCAGGACCCAGCCATACACGCGTGCACCGAGGCGGCGCGGCAGCAGCCGCAGTCCGAACACGCAGAAGCGGTTGAAGAGCCCCGGCACGAAGACCTGGCGCCGACCCAGCATCGCCAGCGACTGGCGCGCGACCTCGTCCGGGCGCATCGGCCAAAGCGCGCGGATTCCGGCCCGCGCGTGGAACTCGGTCCGTATGTGGCCCGGACACAGGGCCTGGACCATCACCCCGGTGGCGCGCAGTTCCTCCGCGAGGGCCAGGGCCAAGGTCGCCGCGAAGGCCTTGCTGGCCGAATACAGGGCCCAGCCCGGCACGGCGGTGAAGCCGACGATGGAGGAGACCACGATGATGCCCCCGCGACCGCGTTCCACCATGGCCGCGCCGAAGCCGCGGCAGAGTTCCAGCACGACGCGGGCATTGAGATCGAAGTTCGCCATCAGCGCCGCGCCCGGCTGAGCCAGCAGCGGGGCCGTCATCGCCGCGCCGGCATTGCACACCAGACGGTCGATTTCGATGTCGTCCACGGAGGCGCTGAGCCGGGCTACGGCACCCGAGGTCGACAGGTCGAGCGCGACCGCGCGCGTCGCAAGGTCCGGGAACTCGCGCACCAGCTCGGTCTCGAGGACCGCCAGGCGATCGCCGCGGCGCGCCACGAGCACCAGATTGAAGCCGCGTCGCGCGAGCTCGCGCGCGAAGCTCTCGCCCAGTCCCGCGGACGCGCCGGTCACCAGGGCCCAGGGTCTGCCGGCCGATCCGGCCCGGGCCGGCGTTGTCTGGCTGGCATCGAGAGGCATCATCGTTCAACCGGACGCGAGTGCGGCGGGTGGTTGCGCAACAGCCACAGCCCCACCAGCTCGGCGTATCCGTAGGGCCGCAATTGCCAGTCGTCGAGCACGGGACGCATCAGGCGCTGCAGCGCGGGCAGGCGGTAGCACGGCACGCCCGGAAAGAAGTGATGTTCGAGATGGTGGGACGAGTACAGGAACAGGAAATCCCAGACCCGGTTCGACCGCACGCGCGTGGTCCAGGCCTCCGGCCGCGCCGGATCGATGACGTAGTGCTGCCCGAGTCGGTTGATGGAGAAGGCCACCGGGTAGACCAGCGCCAGCGGCAGCGCATGCGCGGCCAGCGCGAGCGCCGGCGAGACCCAGCAGAGACCGGCGAAGGCGCCGCCGTGGAACCCGATCACCAGCAGGCGTTCGAGCGCGATGCGGCGGCGCAAGGCCGGCGGGTAGACGCGCGCCGCCCGTGCGGCGGCGGCGAAGTAGATCGGCGCCAGCAGGGGCGTGAAGTAGAGCAGTTTCAGCCGTCGCGTATTGCGCTTGGGCGAGAGTTCGGCGCGCTTGGGATCGCGCGTATCGGAACCCAGCTCGCGGTGGTGGTCCAGGTGCCAGCGCCGGAACTGGCTCGGCGCGAGGAAACCCAACACGCCATACAGCAGGGCCAGGCCCGCGTTCGCTCGTGGTCGCGAGGATGCGAACACCGCCGTGTGGACGACCTCGTGCAGCAGCACGGAAAAGCCGAAAAACACGAAGCCTTGCAGCAGCAGCGCCGGGACCCAGACCCAAACCGAAGGCAGCAGCCACATGAGGACGGGAAGTCCCGTCAGCAATGCCACCTGGCGAGCGGCCAGCATGAAGTGGCGACACGCCGAGCGCCGATGCAGGGCGGCGAGCTGGTCCGGGTCGATGCGCCCCAGCAGGTCGCGCTGCGCGGTGCGCTGCGGGCGCGCAGCCGCGCCGTCGCCACGCGCTCCGGCCGACCTCGGGGCGGATCCCGGCGTGGGATCGGGATCGAGCTGTACGGCCGGGGATCGAGGAGTCACGGGGCGGGGCCGCGCGACCGGCCTTGCGAGGGAACTGGCCTGTTAGACTAACAGAAGCGGCGGGTGTGGCAGGCGTGCGTCAGCTGCAGCAGAGGCCATCCGCGACGCTTCCGAACTCCCCCTTCGCACGATGCTGGCATGACCTACCGTTTGATTCTGCCTGCCTGTTTGTTGGTGCTGGCCGCCCTGCCCGGGTGTGGCCGCTCGCCCGGATCCTCCAGCCCGGTCGCGCAGGCGGATCCCG
>JANJTY010000339.1 GCA_024710865.1 Lysobacteraceae bacterium
CGTGCGGCAGGATCAGTTCTGCGCGACCTGCTCGCTGGGCTCGGGCATGGCCGAGCTGTGGTGGACGACGATCTTCCACTCGCCGTCGATGCGCTCATACAGGTAGGTGTAGCGGGCCTGCACCTCTTCCACGCTGCCGCCCTTGTCCAGGCTGAAGGTGTACACGCCGGCGTCGACCGCCGTGTTCTCGTCCAGCACGCGGATCTCGCGGTGGTTGATCACGCCGCGCGGCTTCAGCGCCAGGAAGTGCTGAAAGTAGTCGGCGATCTCCGAGTGGCCGACGCGCACCCAGTTGGAGACGGTCGGCTGCAGCACGCCGCGCTCGGCATAGAGGCGCGCGACCTTGGCCGGCTCGCCGCTGGCGAGGGCCTGGTTCCAGGTCTCGAACAGGGCGGCGATCTCGCGCTGCGCCGGATCGGCCGGCGGCGGCGCGACGCTGGCATAGTCCTTGGCGAGTCCAGCCCCGGGCGCGGCGAGCAGGGCGACATAGACGGGCAGGGAGGTGCGAAGCGACATGGGAACACTCCGTCGGGATTTGGGGGATGCGCAGGATCGCCGGCCTTGACGCCCCGGTGATCCGCCGACCGGCAGACTGCCTCCTATGCCGATCGACAGACCCCCTGAGACCTCCGCCGTGGCCCACTGGCGGCATGCGCTGCGTGAAGACCTTCGTCACCGCGATGCCCTGGCCCGCCTGCAGCAGGTGGCCGCGGCCGCCGCACTCGGCGTCGAGCCGGCCACGGCGCTGCAAGATGCGCTGGCGCCGGTCGCGGCGCTGGGCGGGGCGCGCCACGCCATGATCCTTGGCTGGCAGGCCCAGGGCCTGCGCGTCCTGGCATCGAGCGGTGGCTGTCTGCCGCCTGGGCAGGTCGTGCCCGGCGCGCGCACTTGGGCCTGCGTGCGTCCCGACTTCCCGCACGCGTTCGAACACGGGGCCCTGGAGGACGGGTGGATTCTGCCCGGCCACGCCGGACCCTGGCAGGAACTGCGCCTGCCGCTGCGCCGCCTGCGCCGCGTACTGGGCGTGCTGCTGCTGGCGCGTGAGGTGCGCTTCGGCGGCGACGATCCGCAGCTGCCCGCGCTGCAGTTGGCGGCAGGACTGCTTGCGGGGTTGCTGGCTCCGGCCAGCCCCACGCGCGCGCGACGCGGCCCGGAGCAGACGCGCGTGGACCGGCTCACCCCGCGCGAGCGCCAGGTCCTGGCCCTCATCCCGTCCGGTCTTGGCAACCGCGAACTGGCGCAGCGACTGGGCATCGGCGCCGGCACGGTCAAGACCCACATCGAACGCATCCTGCAGAAGCTCGACTGCCGCGACCGCGCCGCCGCGGCGGCGCTCGCCGTTCGCGCGGGCCTGGACGCATGAGCGGGCGCTGGCTCGACCTGCCGATCGCGCGCAAGAGCGTGCTGGTGGCGGCGGGGCCGCTGCTGGTCCTGTTCGTGGCCCTGCTCCTGATCTACCAGCTCGAGCGCCAGACCGCCGCGGCCGAGCGCGAGGTGCAGGACACCCTCGCGATCCTGTCCGACCTGCACGAGGCGCACTCGCTGCTGGCCGAGACCGCCGCCGGCGTGCGCGGCTTCCTGCTGGTCGAACAGGAGGCCTTCCTCGATCCCTACCTCGATGCCGAGCCGCGCCTGCTGGGCGTGGCCGAGCGCCTGGTCGAGCGCGCCGCGCACGGCGCCCGGGCCGAGCGCTACCGCGCCATGCTGCCGCTGTTCGCGCGCAAGCTGGATGGCTGGAAGCAGCTGCTGGACGAAGCCGAGGCGCAGGACAGCGCCCTGCGCACGCGGCGCCTGGTGGAAGGCAAGCAGGTGCTCGACCAGCTGCGCCTGGCCTTGCGCCAGCTCGCCGAGGAGGAAAAGGCGGACCTGCAGGAGCGCAGCGAGCGCGCTTCCGGACTGCGCCAGCGCAACCTGCTGGTGACCATGGTCGCGGCCCTTACCGGGGGCCTCGGTGCGCTGGGGGCGATCGCCGTCTTCGCCGCAGGCCTGGCCACGCGCCTGCGCGCGCTGGCGCGCGACGCGGACCGGGTCGGGTCCGGGCAGTCGCCGCTCGGACGCGCGCCCAGCGCGGACGAGATCGGCCAGGTCGGGCGCCGCCTGGGCGAGGCCTCCGCCCTGCTGCAGGCGCGGGCCGAGCAGCTGCACGCGGCGCGCAGCGCGGCCGAGGCGGCGGACCGCGCCAAGACCGAGTTCCTCTCGCGCATGAGCCACGAGCTGCGCACCCCGCTGAACGCCATCCTCGGCTACGCCCAGGTCCTGGGCGATACGGCCGAGGCGGAACGTCCGCAGCGCTTCGCCGGCCACATCGAGACCGCTGGCCGGCACCTGCTCGGCCTGATCAGCGAGATGCTGGACGTGGCGCGGATCGAGGCCGATGGGCTCGCGCGCGCGCCGGAAAGGGTGCCGCTGGGCGCGGCGATCGACGAAGCCCTGGCCCTGGTCCGACCGCAGGCGGAGCGCGCCGGTCTGCGCATCGACTGGGCCGGCGTGGCGCCGGCGCTGGCCGTGCGCGGCGACCGCCAGCGCCTGCGCCAGGTGCTGCTCAACCTGCTCAGCAACGCAATCAAGTTCAACCGCGTGAGCGGCCGCATCGGCATTGCCGCGCGGCAGGAGGATGGCCGGGTGCGGATCAGCGTGCGCGACGATGGCGTCGGCCTCTCGGTCGAGCAGCGCGCGCGCCTGTTCCAGCCTTTCGAGCGCATCCGCGAGACCGCCGAAGGCATCGAGGGCACCGGCCTTGGGCTCGCCCTCAGCAAGCGCCTGGTCGAGGCGATGGAGGGCCGCATCGGCGTGGAGTCCGAGCCCGGGCGCGGCAGCTGCTTCTGGTTCGAGCTGGCGGCGGGCACGGTGGCGCCGGTCGCGGCCGATGCCGCGCGGTCGGCCGCCGCCACGGCCGGGCCGCAACGGCGCGTGCTCTACGTCGAGGACAACGCTTCCAACCGCGCGCTGGTCGCGACCGTGCTCGAACGCCGGCCGCACTGGCAGCTGCGCTTCGCCGGCAGCTGGGCCGAGGCCGACGAGGCCCTTGCGCAGGAGCCGGTCGACCTGCTCCTGCTCGACCTGCGCCTGCCGGACGGCGACGGCGGCGACTGGCTCCGGCGCCGCTGCGCGGACGGCGCGACGCTGCCGCCGGTCGTGGTGGTGAGCGCCGACGCCACCGCGCCCAGCATCGAACGCCTGCGCGCGGCCGGCGCCTCGGCCTACCTGACCAAGCCGCTCGACCTGCGCGCGCTGCTGACGGAGCTCGACCGATGGCTGCAGTAGACGACGCCAGCATCCTGGGCTCGCGCATCCTCATCGTCGACGACGAGCCGGCCAACCTGGAGCTGCTCGAGACCGTGCTGCAGGGCGAGGGCTTCAGCCAGCTGCTCTGCACCACGCACAGCGAGCGCGTGCCGGCGCTGGTCGAGGCCTTCCGCCCGGACCTGGTCCTGCTCGACCTGTGGATGCCGGCACCGTCCGGTTTCGACCTGCTCGCCGCGCTCGCGGACGCGCCGCCGCCGGATCGCCTGATGCCGGTCATCGTGCTGACCGCGGACGCCACGCGCGCAGTCAGGCACCGCGCCCTCGGCCTTGGCGCGCGCGATTTCCTGACCAAGCCGCTCGACGCGCTGGAGGTGATCCTGCGCTGCTGGAACCAGCTCGAGACCGTGCACCTGGCCGCGCGACTGCGGCGCCTCGAAGCGGGACTGGAGCCCTGCCCAGCACGGACGTGATCATCCTTTGCGATCACCCCGGCTTCACCCCCCTCGGTCTTGCGCGTCGAGCGCGGGCGCACGCTGCGGCGGGTGCGTCAGGGATTCGGATCCTCCGGCACCGGAATCGGGAAGCCCGCCTCGTCGATACCCAGCACCGGCACCGCGAATCGCTCGGCGTTCAAGGGCTGCAGGGTCGAGTAGTTGGCCAGGACCCCCGGTTCGATCTGCGCATTGACGTAGCGGGTGAGGTCCAGGCCCAGTGCCGGCAGACCGGCAAGCAGCGGGCGGGTTTCGTCGGCGGCGACGATCTCTCCCACCAGGAAATGGACCAGCGAGGCGGTCGCTGATCGCGGTCTATCGAGCTCGACATCCGCGTTGCCCAGCTGGATCCGCAGCCAGCCTTCATGGACGTCCGGTCCGTTCGGGCAGGTCTGCGTGTCGGTATCCCGATCCGTGCAGAACTGCATGTCGACGGTGCGATCGGTCGGCACGCGCAGCACGGCGGACGCCAGTCCCGCGGCCTGGTTGATCGTGACCACGGAGACGGCGTCGCAGAGATCCGGCGCTTCGCTGCGGAGGTCCGGCAGGCAGAAGAACTCACACGCGGAAGGCCAGGGATCGAAGGGCAGGGTCCCTGCTTCGCGGGTCCGCACCGTAAGGGCCGCCGTCTCGCAGCTGCCCTCGGCGTCGAACGCGTCCAGGAAGGGGCGCCGGGTTTCGCCGCTGTTCGCGAGATGGTAGGCCTTGGTTGGAAAGCTGATCAGCCACTCCGAACTGGCGCCCATGCCGGGCGCGGTGTTGAAGTCGCCGCTCAGCTCGGATCGGGTCAGCAGGGCCGACACCGCGCGATAGCGCGCGGCGCGGAAGCCCAGGCTGTGGACCGTATTGCCCCGCAGGACCAGCGCCGTGGCCGTGCCGCCTGCGGCGTCGGCGATCAGGTCCTCGGCCTGGTCGAGGGTGGGGACGATGCTGCCGGGCAAGGCGTGCAGCGGACTGGCGGCGAGGTCCGGTCGGTCGAAGAAGTGGTCGATCGCGGTGGCCGCGTAGGGGTAGGCGATGCCCTGCGCCACGTCCACGATCGCGGCCGCGCCGGACAGACCGCCCGTCGGCGGGGCGACATCGTCGTCGCTGTTCGGGGCAAGGCGCCAGACCCCATTGGCCTGCCACGCGGCCCTGATCTTTCCGCAGTCGCTGGGCAGCACCCGACCCGCGTCGTCACGCAGATCCGGATCGTGTGTCGCTGCGCTGGCGAGCCCGACCGGCTCGGCGCCCTGCGCGTCGCCCACTACGCCCATCTCGATGACCTCGATGTGGCCGTCGCGGGTGCGGTCCAGTCCGGTGGGGCCGCCGTCGCCGTTGGCTCCGACGTACTGGTAGTTGACGAAGGCCTGGCCAGTGGCGGGCACCTGACCCGGCGCGACGCAGCTGGTGTCGTCGCTCAGCAGGAGTGCGGGCCCGTGTGGGTCGCCGTTGTCGATCAGGGCGCCCGTCCACTGGTCGAACGGCGACAGATACAGGTTGAGGTCCGTCACCTCGCGGCTGTTGCGGGCCTCGCGAAAGCGCAGCTTGACCGCCTTCACCCGGTCGCTGTGGTTGGTCAGGCTCATCACCGTCACCAGGCCGCCGTTGACGGTGTAGTAGGGAAACAGCAGCACCTGGCCCTGGCCGTCGGGGTTCAGGCTGACGGCGCCGGCCTGGGCGCCTAGCGCAAGCGCCAGTGCGCCGACCAGCGTCGCGCGCGCGCGGCATCGCGGGCGCGCGCCGTGGCGTTCAAGGATTTTGTTCATTCGACGCTCTCCGTGGATGACCGGGCCGGTGCGACCCGGACAGGATCCGTCGACCATTCGCGCTGCGGTGGGAAATCGTGTCCGGTGCGAGTCTTCTCCACCGCGGCCGCGATGACTGTGAAATTTTGCAACCACAATCGTTGCGAAAGTTCACAACCACTCATACGCCGGATCGACCGTTCGTCGCTATGCTTCGCCGCGATTGGCGCGGTAGTGTGAGCAGGTTCACACCCTGTCGTGCCGCCGCTTCACGCCAGTGTCGTGCCGATCCGCTGCCGGCGCGCGCTCCAGGGGATCTCGATCATGCGCTTCCTGCCCTCCATCTTCGTCCTCGCCGTGGCCGCCCTGCTGGCCTTTCCGGCCGCGCAGGCCAACGGCATCGGCCACGGCCGCTGCAAGGCCGGCTTCAACCTCGACACACGGGTCAGCACGGAGAGCCGCGGCGAACTGCGCATCGTCCAGGTGCAGGTCAACGACCGGGTCTGGTCCTTCAACCAGGACGTGGGCAAGACCGGCTGGAGCCGGGTATCGCAGCGCATCGAGCAGGGCCCGCACCTGACCCTGCTGGCGGACTTCGTCGATCCCGACACCCAGGCCGTGACGCCGGCCTGCTGGCGCATCAAGCAGACCGGCTGAGGCGCGGCCCTACCGGCCCGATGTGCGTGCCGGGCGCTGCGCTCAGAAGCGCAGGCTGAATTCCACACCCACGATGCGCGGCTCGTTGACGAAGCCGGTGAGGTTGTTGAAGTCGATGCCGCCCACGGCCTCGGTCTCGTCCAGGATGTTGCGCCCGAACAGCGCGATTTCGTAGCGACCGAAATCCCAGTTGTAGCCAATGCGCAGGCCGCCCTCCACCAGTGGATCGCCGACGAACTCGGCCGACTCGTAGAGGAAGAACGAGACCTCGCTGCGGTAGGCCCAGTCGGTGTAGACGAAGAACTCGCCGGTCTCGCCGACCGGGCGGCCATAGCGCGCGGTGAGGTTGGCGATCCACTGCGGCGCGTTCGGCAGGCGGTTGCCGTCGATCAGGGCGAGGGCCACCCCACCGACCGTGACGGTCGGATCCAGCACGGTGCAGCCGCCGCCGCAGGGCGCCACGGCCAGGCCGGGATCGTCGATCTCGGTGTCGTTGTAGCTGGCGCCGAACGTGACCAGCAGGTCGTCGGTGACGTAGGCCTCGAGGTCGAGTTCGAAGCCCTGGCCGATGCTGCGCTCGGCGTTGATCAGGGTGTTGAAGTTGGTCGCGCCGCCGACCGCGGTGAGCTGCTGGTCGTCGACGGTGTAGCGGAACAGGGTGAAGCTGGCGCGCGCACGGCGGTCGAACAGATCCGATTTGACGCCGGCCTCGTACGACAGCACGGTCTCGGAATCGGCCACCGAAACGATGTCGCCGAACAGCAGGCGGCCCTGGATGCTTGGGGCGCGGAAGCCGCGCGCGACGCGCGCGAAGACGTTGGTGTCGTCGTCCAGCGCCCAGGTCGCGGAGAGGTCCCAGCTCACGTCGCTGTCGTCGGTCTCCGCCGCGATCGGGCCGATCGGACCGATGCCGAGGAAGCTCAGCGGCGACTCGAAGCGCTCGGCGACGAAGTCCTTGCGGTCCGAGGTGTAGCGCAGGCCGCCGCGCAGGGTGAGCGCGTCGCTGGCTTCGTAGTCGAGCGAGCCGAACGCGGCCCAGGCGCGGTTGTCCTGCTCCTGGCGCGCGTAGCCATTCTGCGGCCGGCCCGGCGCGAGGCTGTCGTAGTTGAAGCTGTCGATGGTCAGCGATTCATCGAAGTGGAACAGGCCGGCCTGCCAGTCGAGCGCGCCCCAGTCGTTCGATTCGATGCGCAGCTCCTGGGTGAACTGCGAATGATCCGGCAGGCCGTCGGCCGACTCGGCGGTGAAGGGAATCAGGCCCGGCCCCGAGGGCGGCGCGAACACCGCGCCGAAGCCGCCGTCGATGTCGCCGCGGCTGAGCGTGTCCACGCTTTCGTAGCCGGTGACCGAATGCAGCGTGACGCGGCCGAGGTCCCAGCCCAGGCGCACGCTGCCGCCGATGCCGTCGAGCGTCTGCCGGTTGTCGCCGTCGATCGCGATGCGGCTGCGGTCGAAGCCGCCGACGAGGCGGTTGCTGCCGGGCTCGAGGATGTTGGCGCGGAACAGGCGCGCGGTGCCGTCCAGGCTGCGCGCGTGGAGGTTGAACAGCGCGTCCAGGCCGCCATCGCCCTCGTAGCGCAGCTGCAGGCGGCTGGCGTACTCGCGATAGCCCTCCAGCGCGTCGTCCTCGCCGCTGTAGGCGTTGTCGACCCAGTCGTCGCGGCGCTGCGCCAGGCCCGCGATGCGGGCCGAGACCGAAGGACTGAGCGCACCGCCGATCGCGCCCTCGAAATTGACCGACTCGAAGCGGCCCAGGCTGAGCTGGGCGTAGCCGCTGGTTTCCTGCTCGGGCTTGCGCGATTCAAATTTGATCAGGCCGGCCGGCGTGTTGCGTCCGAACAAGGTGCCTTGCGGGCCGCGCAGCAGCTCGATCCGCTCCAGGTCGAAGACCGGAAAGCCCTTCAGGATCGGGTTCTCCTGCACGACTTCGTCGTAGACCAGCGAGACCGGCTGCGAGGCGTTGAGGTCGAAGTCGGTATTGCCCAGGCCGCGGATGTAGAAGCGCGGGAAGGCGCGGCCAAACGACGACTCGATCAGCAGGCTGGGCAGTCGCCCGGAGAGGAAGCGGATGTCCTCGCCGCCCGAGCCCAGCACGTCGAGCTTCTCCTCGGCCACCGTGGTGATCGAGATCGGAACGTCCTTGGCGTCCTCCACCCGCCGCTGCGCGGTGACGGTGATGGCATCGAGCGAGGCCGGATCCTCGTCGCGTGCGTCCGTGTCCTGCGCCAGCGTGGGCGGCGGCAGGGCCAGGCCGATCGCGAGCGGCAGGAGGGCAGGGCTGATGCGGCGCGGCGCGTTGCGGTGGGTCTTGGTCATGTCGGCGGCTCGATCGGTCGGTCTGACGGCAGCGTTTCCGCCCGTCGTCGCCGGGCGGTCCAGGTGCAAGCGGTAACCCCGCGAGCGCGCCAGATGTTGCTTCGGCGCAGCGCCCTCCCCAGGGTCGCGTCCTCGCCGTCCAGAGGCTACGCCGACTCCCGCGCCGCGGGAAGCGGTGGAGGCCTGCCGGGCGCTTCGCGCTCGGCGTCGGCCGGCCCCGGTTTCGACCCGCGTTCGGCGCGCGGCTGCAGGAAGGGCCGCTCGAAGCAGCGGTAGGACAGCGCGCTGACGGCAAGGATCAGCAGCGCGACCAGCAGGGCGCGCAGCCCGCCGGGCCACTGCGCGAGCCAGCCCCAGCTGTGCTGCCAGCCCAGGATCGGTGCATGCCAGAGGTAGAGGCTGTAGCTGATCGTGCCCAGCAATCCGATGAAGCGTCCGCCGAACAGCCAGGTGGTCAGGCGCGTGCCCCGCGCCGCCGCCAGGCAGAGGGCGGCGAAAAGCGCGCCGAGCGCGGTGACCTGCAGGAACACCAGCGGCACGTCGCCGCGGGAGAACACGTCGCCGCGCGGGCCGACGAACGCCACCATGACGGCGAGGCCGGCCATGGCGGCCAGGGCGAGGGTCGATGCCGTGCGCGCGCTTGGCGCGCGATGCTGCACAAGCGAGGCAGCGACCATGCCGAGCAGGAATTGGTCGATGCGTGCCGGCAACTGGTGGATCGATCCCGCCCACCAGGACAGGATCGACGCAGGCGGCACCTCCGCCACCGTGCTCCAGCACAGCAGGCGGTAGGCGATCGCACCGCCGAGGGCAAGCGCCAGTAGCCAGGCCCAGCCCAGACGCATCAGCGCGAAGGCCAGCAGCGGCAGCACGATGTAGAAGTTCCACTCCACCGGCAGCGACCAATAGACCCGGTTGAGCGGCACGACGTCGAAGGGCACCAGATTGAAGCTGAGCGTCGCGTGGCTCAGCAGCGTCAGCGCAGGGTTCTCGATCGTGCGGCCCGCGGCCACGGCCAGGGCGAACAGGATCGCGAGCTGGGCCCAGTAGGCCGGCAGCACGCGCAGACAGCGCCGTCGCCAGAACTGGCCCAGCGCGGCCGCGACGCCGCGCGTCTTCAGCGCCTGCAGCAGGGGTGGGCCGAGCAGGAAGCCCGACAGGACGAAGAAC
>JANJTY010000342.1 GCA_024710865.1 Lysobacteraceae bacterium
CCGACGACAGCGGCATTGGCGGCGAGCTTGGCATGATCTGGGCGGCAACGACGAAGTTTCACCTGCAGGGCCACGCGCGCTACACCGCGGTCGGCGGGGTCGCCGACGGTGGCTCCGATGGCCTCGACTCCGATGTCCTCGTGGGACTGAACGGGCGCTGGTACGTCCGGCCCACCATCGCGCTGGTCACCGGCTACGAGTACGGCAAGATCACGACCTTGAACGTGGGCCTGCGCGTCTCGTTCTGAGCTTCGGGTTGCCTGTGGGCGTTCAGCCGCGCGTGCGTGCGCGGCGCGCAGCGCCCTCGAACCATTCGCGCGGGACTGCCGGGACCGAACGCAGCGTCGGGGAGAAGCCTCGACGCTCGGTGGGGTCCGAGCGGTCGTGCTCTCGCGCGCGATAGGCGTGCCGGTTGCGAGCTTGGGGTATCACAGGGATCAGGATAGATTTTCTGACCTGGCGCTGTGACGTACAGTGTGGCTTGCCCCTGATTCAGCCGTTTTGCCGTGCCCGACGCTGAGATCACACTCGACCCCAGGCGGATCGACGCCGAAGCGGCCCACGAAGTACTGCGCACCACCTACTGGTCGCCCGGCATCCCGCTGGACGTGGTCAAGCGTGCGATCCAGAACTCGCTCTGCGTCGCGGCCAGGATCGAGGACCGGCAGGTGGGCTTCGCGCGGCTCGTGACCGACAGAGCCACCTTCGCGTACCTCGCCGATGTCTACGTCCTGCCCGGGCACCAGGGTCAGGGCCTGGCGGAGAAGATGCTCACCGCACTGCTCGGGCACCCCGAGGTGCAAGGGCTCCGGCGCCTGATGCTGGCTACCCGGGACGCCCACGGACTCTACGAGAGGTTTGGCTTCCGGCCCCTGGCAGCGCCGGAGCGCTTCATGGAATGGCACGACCCTGGCGTCTACGAAAGACAGGGGCCAGCGTAGGATTCTGGCCCAGTGCGCGGATCGCCAAGACGGTCCACCGTTGGCTCCCGGCGCTGCCCGGCGCCCAGATCGGGGCGAAGGGCGCTACGCTCGCCCTGGCGGCACGCCGGGGCATCGGGCGACGGCCAGCGCATTGGCGTCGCGAGAGCGCAAGGCGAGGTTGTTCGAGCTGCCCGGCCGCGTTACTCGTGTTCGCCGAGTGATTGGATGACCTGTTCGAACCCGTTCCCGAACAGGCGATCCGGGTCGACCGTCGTGCTGATGAACACTGCGGTCACGCCGCCGATCGTCACCGTGCTGGTCGCGCTCGCATTGGGTGCCGCAGCCGAGGTGTGCTGGGCCCGGATCAAATCGCCGTTACGGACGCTTCCCGGCAGTTCGGTGAAGGTCCCGCCGTTGATTGAATAGGCTGATCCGGCAGCACCCTCGATCTTTATCCCCGTGACCGTGGTAAGACCGGACACAGCGATGCTGTTTGACGTCACCGTACTGGAGGGCTCGACCGCAGGCTGCTGCTCGAACGCAAATGCATCCGGCGTTGCGTCAGCGTGCGCGGCGAACTCGGCAAAGCCGTCCCCGCCGCGAACCAGCCGTACCGAGCCTGCCACAGAATTCTTGTTCTTGAAATCCGCAGCCAGAAGCCCCTCGCCTTCGGATAAGTAGATTGCGTTCAGCGGTTCACTGACCACCGTTGTGGAGGTCCAGATGAAATCGGCACGCCCGAACACGGTGTCGTTGATGGATGGGTCGTAGCAGCTCGGCTCGATCAGTGATGCCGCTTCCATCGCCGACGGAAGACGCCAATCCGTGAAGCCGGCGGCGCTGGCGGCATTGGCGTGCGTCAAGGCGTCAGACCAGGTGAAGGTCGTTTCCTCGCCGGTGGCGCAGCCTGCGCCCGACCGCCCCTCCACACACTGCTTCCATATAAGCCCCGTGACCAGATCGGCGACGACCCGTTCGCCGGGGTGGTTCGCCGGATCGGGTTCGGACACCACGTAGCGCGTGTCTGGCGTCACCAGCGGCGGATAGTTCGGAGGGCAGGTTCGAGCCTGTGCGCCACCCGCCGCCAGCAGCACGGCACACAAGGCGACGCGGGACGTGAGCGGAGCGGGCGCGTTCACAGACCACCCCGCACGAGCATGACCCTGTAGGCGCCATCCGGAGTCAGGGGCCAGAATGTTCCCTGTCTGAACGGGACACGATGGACGTGTTCAGTCGGTGAAAGCGGGTTGGTCACGGGGCTCGCCGTCCAGTATTCCGTGTCGCACTCAGCGGTGACCTCGCACCCGGGGGAGAAGTCACTGGGTACCGTATTGGGGAACCAATCGAGATCAACGGCCGGAGATCGGCCAAAGTCAACGATCGACAGCAATTCGTGCAGCGTCGGCAACCTCCAGTCCGTCTGGCCGCAGAGCCGGGCATCGCCAACCAGAAGGTTCACGGCCACGCGAAAGGCGTTGGTGTTGCAGTTGCCGGATAGCGTGCCATTGCAGGTGTCGGTACCCATATCGCCGACCGCTCCGCCATTGGTCGCCATGTCGGGGTTGTACCAGGTGTAACGGTAATCCGTATCGCGCGGGCCGTCGTCGTTGGTTTTCAGCTCCCAGATCAGTCCGGTCACGTTGTCGCGGGTGCAGCCCCAATCGCCGGGAGCCGGCCCGAACGTTGCGCTTGAGGGCAGATCGGCACCCGCGTTGGAGATCTTGGTGTAGTCGCGCCCTGACGCTGTGGACGTTCCGATGCGATACAGAACGCCCCGCGCTTGGGCGGCGGCGGCTCCCAGTGTGCAGTCCTGCTCGTTGAAGCCTGCGACCTCAGGGTCGGCGACCTCGGCCGAGACCGTGCCTGTGCTCGCGCTGTCGTCGAAGCAGGTCACTACACCCGTGTCATTGAGCGGTGGCGAGGCGCACACTGTGCCGCCCAGTGCCAAAGCCCCCATCCCCAGCATCAGCACGGACGCGCGCATGAACTGATCTCGTTGTTCGACTCGCGGGGACTCTACGCCCACGAGCGGACATTTGATACCTGCGCCGGAACTGCGCGTTACAGGCTGGCCGCACGCTTGCATCTGGCGGGCCGGCCACGTCCAGCCGGCACTGTAACGATCCGGGTGGATGAGGGGACCCCGGTCAGTGGCGGGCCTGACCGGTTTGGGCGATGCCGTCAGGTCTCACGAGGTCTCGAACCCGGCGGATGATCGTGCGCAGGTGTTCGAAGGGAGCAGACCAGGGGCGGAGTACGTCTCTGGCCCGCCGCGTGGAACCACGTCGCTTCGGTGACTCCTGTTCTGATTGATCACCTGCCTCAGCCACATGCGCGGCGCGCTCGCCAGGGCGTTGATGCGTGCGGCTTTCAGGACGCGCCCTCGGGCCGTTTGTTGCGGGGCGGCGCGCGCGAGTGCAGCGACGCCGCAGCCGCAGGGCGAACGGGATGAACCTGCTGTGAGCCGCGGAGGCACGCAAGGCCGACGCGTGGGGCCAATCGGGATCCGGGTTGGCCTGGGGCTCCACGGTAGACCTGCGTCCTGAAGCCAGTCGTCGTGCGATCCCTCAGGGGCGGCCGAACTCGACGCTGCGGACCACCAGACGCTTCTTGTCCCGCGCGACGTGCAGGCTCACCGCCTCCTGGTTCTCGCTGTCGATCGTCACGTACACCCAGGCCAGGTCGTCCGGCTCGAGCTGCGGCATGTCGGTCTGGACGTCGAACACGCTGGCGGATTCGGGAAAGTCTTCGCCCTCGAACAGGGCTTCGAACTCTTCCTTGATCTCGTCCGGGGTCATGCCGGCGTCCCACGGGTGCAGCATCGCGTGCGCCTTGCGGTAGTCGCGATCGAGCAGGAGGTTGACGAACGCCAACGCCGTCTCGCTCGCCCGTTCGCGATTCGCCTCGTCATCGCCCGCCTCGGTGGAGGCTGACTTGGCGCCCTTGCCGCCCTTCGTGCGCCCGGACTCCGCGGCCGCGATCCTCGCGAGCTTGGCATCGATCTCGGCGTCCTCGTCCGCTGCCTCGGCCCCATCGCCGGTCGCGGCGAACCCGTCCGGCAGGCCGAGCTCGGCGAACTCGTCGTAGCTGCCGGCGCGCTTCTGCGCACAGCGCTGGACGCCGAGCCGCCCGGCTTGCTCGTACACGGTGCCTGCCAGCGACTCGAAGGCGCTGATGGCCTCGTCCCAGGCCCCCATCGACTCCAGCAGCAGGGCGCGCGGGTAGCCCCAGCCTGCGGCGTCGCGGCTGATCGACTCGGCGATCTCGTAATAGGCCACGGCCTCGCGCAGCTTGGCCGGACTCATCCGGCTGTGCGGGTTGTAGGGCATCTCCACCCAGGACGCGCCCTTGGCCGACCCGGCGTCCTTGCGGCCAGCGGATTCGGTGCGATGCGCCAGTGAAACCACGGCGCTGGCGGCTTTGTAGCGGATCTCGTCGTTCACGCGGGCAGGCCCCCCAGGCCGGCGGACAGGACGCGGTCAGCGTACCTGCTTCGGACCCGAACCGGAACGGCTCAGACGGTGGGTGCCTGTGCGGCTGGCAGCCTGATCCGGGCTTCTCGCGGGGGGGGCGCTGCCGGCTGCGTGGCGAGACTGGCCAGGGGCCACGCGCGGCGCCGGGGGCGGTCGGCGACGCAGGTGACTGCCTCTGCGCGCAATCCCGGCCCCGAGGGCGCAGGGCGCGCGCACCCAGATTGGCGGCGGAACCCGTGCCTCACACCGCGGCGCTTCGCGCAACGACCGGCTCCGCCCGCGCCGGCGCCACTCCAACCCGGTTTCAATGTCGGTCCGGGGTGAAGCCCCGCGCGCTGCCGAAGCGCGCGAGAATCTGCGCGACCTCTGGCTGCGACGCCTCCCGATGGCATCCCGTTCCTGGCTGCTCCTGATTCCCCTGCTCGGCGGCTGCTACGACGATATGTCCAACCGCATGAAGATCATCGACGGCAAAACCGACCGCCTGATCCATGCGCGCATGGTCCTCGACGCCGCCGCAGCCGCGTGCAGCGGCGAGGCGCCGACCGCGAGCGCGTTGGAGCAGATCGACGTTGCCTGTCAGCAAGGCCTTGCGGCCTACGGCGAGATCCTCGACTGCGAGGACGAGGGTACCTGCCGCCGCGGCGGCCTGCGCCAGGTTTGCGCGGACGCAGCCGCGCTGCTGGAGGCGCGGGAAGCCCTGGCCCCGCACGCCGAGTCCTTTGCCGTCGCCGAACAGCTGAGCGCCAGCCGCGGCCCCATGACGGCGGAGCGACTGGCGGCGCGGGAGCGGCAGATGCAGGCGGATGGGAACCTCACCGCGTTCGAGGCGGACATCCTGACGCTCGCGAGCGCTGCGGCTGCCGCGCATTCGGTCCGCGCGCTGCCCCCGGTCGGTGCCCGTGAAGCCGAGCGCCGACGGCGCACGCACGCCATCGACGCGTTTCATCTTCGCGGCGAAGCCAGCGCGTGAGCACGCCAAGGTACGGCCCGATGCTGGCCGCCGCGCACTGGCCCCTGCCTGCGCTGGGTCGATGCTGCCGAAGGCGAAAGACCAGGCGGACAACCCTTCCGTGCTGACGCGACTGCTCTTCATTTGCGGCCAGAACCGTCTGCGCAGCCCGACGGCAGAGCAGGTCTTTGCGTCATGGCCCGGCGTGGAGACGGCCTCGGCCGGACTCAAGCACGATGCGGAGGTGCGTGTCGACCCTGAGCTCCTGCACTGGGCCGACCTCATCTTCGTCATGGAACGCACGCACAGGAGCAAGCTGGCGCAAGGCTTCCGCGAGCACCTCAAGGGTAAGCGCGTCATCTGCCTGGATATCCGAGACGAATACGCGTTCATGCAGCCAGAGCTGGTGACGCTCCTGCGCGCCCGGGTCACGCCGCATCTGGGTGGCTGCTAGCCGCGGCAGCGTCAGCCCTTGCGCGCTGCGACCAAGGCGCAGGCGGGCAGGCCTCAGCGCGGAATCGTCCGCAGCGTGTGCCGCGGCAGCAGGGCCCCCGAGGCATCGTCGGCTCCACCGCTGCGCGGCTCGATCCGACCACCGTGACCGTGCTTGTCGAACGTCGGATCAGCTACCACCCTTGCGCGTGCCCTTGCACGGTCGACCATCGGCGCGGTTCCGACGCACGTCCACCGCGTACGTTGACTCCGGTTCCCAGAGCCTTCCACCCGCGAACATCGTCCGATCCAGCCCAGGCACGTGCCCGCACCGCCGGCGCCTGCCTGGGATCTGCGGCGGCCGGATCAGCGCCCCGGCACGCGACAACAGCGCGCGGTGCCTTCCACGGTGATGGTGCCCGCGGTCTTGTTCTGTCCGGAGCAGTAGGCGTCCATCACGCCGGGAGTCGGCCGGTACAGACCGTTGATTGCCCAGTCTGCCTGGTTGAAGCCCGGCGTGCGGCAGCCGGCACCGGTGATCGTGTAGCCGGCCGGGCAGTTGGGAATGTCGATATCGAAGGTGGCGTTCGCTCCGACCGACTGCGAGATGAACGTTTCGGTGCAGTCCAGCGCCGTGGCCACCGGCGGGGCGAAGTAGCCGACGATGTCGATCACATAGTGCGCCTGCGCGAAGGTGAAGACGGTGAAGTCGGAGCTCTGCAGGGGGTTCGGGATCGCCGTGATGATGGCGTTGTTGACGATGGCGCCGGCGGCGTAATTCACGCTCGCCGCAAGCGGCCGGGCAACGCCGAAGGGATAGACCGTAGTGAAGCCAGCGGTCGTGGGGGTGACGGCAGTGACGTTCATCGCGACGCCGCTGGCATTGAGACCGAGCGTGCCGCAGTCGGTGGCGCTGCCGCCCTGGGCGGTGAAGTTCGGACTGTTGATGGCCTTGAAGCTGCGCGAGCTGTTGGCCGCGATGACGCCAACGGCGACCCGGGTGTCGACGATGCGACATGGGGTGATCGGGGTGTAGGTCAGGTCGCCGCTGAAGCTCCCGAGTGCCTTCAGGGTGTCCGGATCGAGCTCGCCTCCGTCCAGCGCCGACAGCTCGGCCAGGCGATCGATGACGCGAACGTCGCCTACCCGGTGGCCGACACCGGACAGGTCGGCGGTGGCGGCCTCGAAGGTGTCGCGCTGCAGCGCGCGACGGAAGTTGGCTGGATCGGCCGCCTGGAAATTCGGCGCCATGCGGCTGGCCCAGGTTTCCATCGGCACACCGTAGATGCGCTGGACATAGGCACCCCACTTCGCGACGAACTGGCGGCTCAATTCATCCCGCGCCTCGGACGACAGCGGTGCGGCGGACACCGAAGCGGCCGGGACGCTGGAGCCGGATTGGCCGGTGGTGCCGGTCTCCGCCTGCGCGGGCGGGCCGATGAGGGCGGCCCCGACCAGTACGAGGGACAGCGCAGCGGCGGTGCGGGCATGGGACGTGGACATGGGAATCTCCAGAAGCGTGTGCGGTCGAGAGCGCGGGACGGAAGGGCGCGGATCAGGCTCTGGATACCATGCCAGGCAGGGCCGAATCAAAGCGCAGCCGCGGGCGATGGACGCCGGAGCGCGCCCTGACGCCAGGTCCTTGGCCCCGATCGAATCCGCCGCCTTGAAACGCCGCGCCTCACTGCGCCTCGAAACCACTGCGGTGGATGCCCAGCGCGGGCAGCGCGGCGATGGTGTCGGCCAGCTGGCTGACCGGCTGGTCCACCAGGGCCTGCGGCTGCAGCGCGTCGAGCTCGCCCCGGATGGCCTGCGCCAGCGCCAGGCTGCCGTTGGACTGGTAGTGTTCGAACACGCGCTCCATCAGTTCGACCATCGGCGCCGTGATCGGCGCGGAGCCGTCGCCGGCCACGAGCGATTCGATCGCCGGCATCCAGGCGTCCTTGGCCTGCCAGAGCGTGCCGTAGAAGTCGGGGCGCAGGAAGGTCAGCTCGAACACCTCGCGGCCGAAGCGGTCGTGGAAGGCGATGTAGTCGCGCCCGCGCGGCGACTGGGCCAGGACCTGGTCGCGCAGGTCGCGCACGGTGTCGAGCTCGGCCAGGCTGCCCATGTAGGGACTGGAACCCGGCGCCCCGCCCTTGGCGGCAGCGGCGGCTTCACCGACCATCAGGCTGGTGACGACGCAGCTCTCGCTGGAGCCGAACGGCGGCACGACATGCACCGTGGCGACGTTGTCGGTGGCCAGCTCGACGCCCTCGACGCCGGGATCGCGCAGGGTCACGAAGAAGGTGCCTTCGGTGGTGGCGTCGGCGCTGTCGCCCGGAATGACGAGCGCCCCGGAGCGCTGGCCCGGCGACAGCTGCGCCGGGTGGGCCGCCGTGGCCGAATCGCCAACCAGCGTAAACCCCACCGGCAGCGGCGCGCTGGCGCGCAGCGGCAGGGCGCCGCCGCCATCGTCCAGGAACCAGACGAAGCTGTTCTGGTCGACGAAGCCGATCGCCGCCGTCGGCGGCACCACCGCGGGCGCCCGCGTGTAGCTGCGCAGGCCGTCGGCGCCGCCGGCGTATAGCACCCCCGAGAACGGCTCGTACTCGATCGCGGCGGCATCCAGCAGGCGCTGCCAGCTGACCTCGATGGCCTGGGTGCCCCGATCGATGGCGAAGACCTGGGCCTGGTGCGAGCCATCGGGACGGCGGCGCGCGACCAGGATGTCCGCCGCCGCGTCGGGCGCGGGCGCGGGGATGAACTCCAGCGCCGTCACCGGGCCGTTCGCGGGATCGCCGAGCGCGCCCAGCCAGGCCACATCGCCGAGCGCGTTGCCCGCCTCGCCGCCAAGGTTGCGCCAGGCATCGACCTGGCCGTTGCTGGCGACGGTGATCAGGTCGACGAAGTCGTCGCCGTCGAGTTCGATCTTGAGCACGCGCACGACCTCGCGGTCGATGGCGAACGTTGCGTGCGGCACCCAGGTTTCGCCTTCGGCGCGCCACAGCCGCTGCGGCGGCGCGCCGAGGGTGAGCACGAAGTTGCCCTCGCCCGGCCCGGCCAGGCCGAAGCCATCCGACACCGCCGCGGCGCCGCCCGCATGCACCAGGTCGCCGCCGAGCTGGGTCCAGCTGTCGCCGCTGCGGTACAGGTAACTCACCACGCCCTGCCCGTCGCCGCCGTCCGACACCAGCAGGACGCCGACCCGGGACGGCTCGCCGGAAACCGCGAAGTAGTAGGGCAGCAGGGCGCGCATTCCCGGCCGGGCGAAACCGCCGGGGGCGTTGGCAAAGCCGTCCGGCGTGTTCAGGCGCAGGCCGAGCTGCGCGGGCGTGTACGGGGCGATCCAGACGATGTCCTCATCGCCGTCGCTGTCGACATCCAGCGCCACCTGGTCCACCGCCAGGCCCACCGAATGGCGCAGGCGGAAACCGGATGGGGTGCCGTCCGCGCGCTCCCAGACCTCGCCCTGCCCGCGCCCGTCCGCGCCCCGGCGCAGCAGGAGCAGGTCCTTGCGCGCATCGCCGCCGAGCTCGCCGCGATCGATCTTCTGGAGATTGAAGCCGAGCAGCCCGAGGCCCAGCGGCGATTCGTGCAGGACCGACTGCGCGAAGCAGGCGGAACCGGCCAGGGCGAGGCTGCAGGCCAGGCAAAGTCGGGCAATGGATGAGCGCACGTGATGCATGGGTTTCTCCGCCGGCACCGGCCGGCCGCTGCGAATCAGCGCGAAAGAGTACCAAGACCGGCGTGACTTCCAAGTGCGCGACGAGGCGCCGTGCCGCGGTCGGAATCGCAGCGCGCGGGTATGGCCCCTGGCGCCGACTTTCCCCGTGGGTCGAATCAGCGGGATTTGCCGCTTGCCTGAGCCACACGCCATGACCGCAGTGCTTCGAGGCCTGAATCCGGCACGGTTGTTCGCGCCGCTGGCCTGCTGGCTGGCCCTGGCCGCGCCGGCGCAGGCGGCGGCGCCCAATCCCCTCACCGTGGTGGACTTCGGCCCGCAGACGCCGGCCAACGCGCTGGCGGTCGCGCGCGTGGCCAGCAACACGGGCACCGGTTGGACCTGGCAGCTCAACGGCACGCTGAGCTGGCGCCACACCAACAGCGGCGAGACCCTGAGCCTGCGCGGGATCACGATCAGCTACCCCGGCGCCAACCCCGCCATCAGTTCTGTGTACCGATCCTACGGCGGCGGTCCGGCCTCCACGTCCGACACCCTGCAGGTCGGAATCTTCGACGGACACGATCGCGATCTCGGGTCCTTGCCGCCCATGATCCGGCTCGACATCAAGTTCGAGGAGTACAGCGAGCGGGCGGTGCTGACCTTCCCGCTCGCGTACTACGACAACACCGTTCCTGGTGGCGCCTTCTTCTTCCCCACCAAACAGTCGGACCTGCCGGATTCGAGCTGGCGCTACCACTACGGCACTCGCCACACCATGGACAAAGGCCTGGGCGACCAGCGCTGGGGCTACGACATCCACGTGGCGCGCTGGAACGGATCGGCCTGGAGCGTGGTGAAGGGCAGCGCCGAGTCCACTCCGCAGGACGACCGGGTCAACTCGGACTTCCTGATCTGGGGCGCGCCGCTGTACGCCATGGGTGACGGCACCGTGGTGGCCTGCTACGACGGCGAGGTCGACCACGATCCGCAGTCGGGCTTCGACGACGACAACCCGACGTGGGAGTTCGGCACCGGCAACCACCTGGAGATCGACTACGGCGGCGATCGCGTGGTGCTGGCGCACAACCAGCACGGTTCGATTCCGGACGCGCTCTGCCCCGGTCCGGACCACACCCACCACACCGGCCTGAGCATCCCGGTGCGCGCGGGCCAGTTCATCGGGCGGGTGGGCAACACCGGGCGCTCCACCAATGCCCACATCCACCTGCACGTCTACAACGAGGACGCGGACGACACCACCGGCAGCCGACGGGGCGGCCGCGGCGTGCCCGCCAACTTCCGCAACCTGCGTTCGGCGGCCGACCAGATCGACGCCAAGTACCTGGGGCAGAACCCCGACCTCGGCCAGCACGACGGCACGGTGCTGCACCGCCACTCGCTGTTCCAGCCCAACCCCTGCGGCTATCCCGAGATCGCGGACGAGGCCACCGAGCGCAGCTTCACCCAGCTCAGCAGCGAGTGCTACCAGGACCTGTTCAACGTGGCCTCGGCCAAGGGCTGGACGCCGAACCTGCTGGACGGCTACTCGGTGTCGGGCCTGGCGTCCAATGTTCCGCGCTTCAACGCGACCTTCCGTCCCGCCACCGGCGCTGCCTCGGCGGCCTACCACGACCGCACGGCGGCGGAGATGACGGACGCGATCATCGACAACGTCGGTGCCGGACGTCGGGTGCACGCCATCGATGCCTACCGCTCCGGCAGCCAGGTGCGCTACGCCGCGCTATTCTTCGAGCGGCCGGGACCGGACCAGGACGTGCTGTTCGACCGCTCGCAGGCGCAGTGGGAGGCGGAGTTCGCCCAGATGGCGAATGCAGGGTACGTGCCCGTCAATGTCGCGGTGGTGCAGAACGCGCTGGGCCAGCTCCGGTACACCTCGGTGTGGGAGCAGTTCGACATCGCGGGCTGGACCCTGCAGGTCCCGCCGGCCGCCGACTTCGCGGACATCGTCGCGCAGGAGGAAGCCGCCGGGCGCACGCCGGTGTACGTCAACGCCTTCAGGATCGGCTCCACGCCCTACGTCGCGGGCCTGTTCGTGCCGGGCATGGGCGGCACCACCGCGCGCAGCACCGGCGTCGATTCGACCTCGCTCGCGCTCTCGCTGGCACTGAACTACAGCATCGACCGGCCGATCCGCGCGCTGACCGGCTACGAGGTCGGCCTTGGCAACACCCGCTTCGCCGCCGTCTGGCGTTCGCCCATCAACACCCTGATCACGAGCGGGCCGGCGAACGGCAGCAGCACCGCGTCCACCTCGGCGACGTTCGCCTTCCGCGCGCACCATCCGTTCGCCATCGACTTCCGCTGCCGCAAGTCGAGCCCCAACTTCGCGTTCTGGCTGGCCTGCACCAGCCCCAGGACCTACACCGGCCTCGCGCTCGGCGAGCACACGTTCGAGGTGCGCGCCGTCGATCGCGATCTGCTGAGCGACCCGACCCCGGCCAGCCGCACCTGGACGGTGCTGGGGTCGCTCCCGCTCAACCAGGCGCCCGTCACCACCGGCATCGCCGACCAGGGCCACGCCGAGGGCGCCGCCGTGAACCTCGACGTCCGCGGCGCCTTCAGCGACCCCGACGGCGACAGCCTGAGCCTCGCCACCGATTCGGAGCTGCCCGATGGCCTGGGCTTTGGCGCCGGCGTGTTCAGCGGCAGCCTGAGCTTCGTCGCGGCCGGCAGCTATGCGGTCACGGTCACCGCCAGCGACGGCCACGGCGGTGCGGTCGAGGCCGCGTTCACGTGGACCGTCAGCGACACGCCCGAAGCGCTGTTCACGGACGGCTTCGAGTAGGGCCTGGCGCAGCCGTGCGCGCGATCGCCATCGCCGCGCGACCCAGGCACCCCAGGTGCGGGCTGCGCCGGGCCCGATTCAGAACCCCAGCGGAATCCCCAGCACGAAGAAGCCCACCAGCAGCGCCGTCCACACCAGCAGGAAAGCCAGCGAGTAGGGCACCATCATCAGCAGCATCTCGCCGAAGCTGAGCTCGGGCCGGTAGCGGCGCATGAAGGCGAGGATGATGCCGGCGTACATCATCATCGGCGAGATCACGTTGGTGGACGAGTCGGCGACGCGGTAGGCGGCCGAGACCACGTCGGGCGTCATCGTCGGGCTGACGAAGTACAGCATCGGCACGAAGATCGGCCCGAGCAGCATCCACTTCGAGGTCAGGCCGCCGATGAACAGATTGACCGTGGCGGTGGCGAGGATGAAGCCGATCAGCAGCAGCACCGGCGATTCGTCCAGGCTGAGCGCGAGCAGCGCCTGGCCGCCGAGGTAGGTGATCCAGGCGCCGAGGCCGCTGTAGGTGAGCAGGCCGAGGAAGTTGTAGGCGAAGAAGGTGAGCACCAGGATGTAGCCGAGGGTGTTCATCTGCTTGACCATCGCATCGACCACGTCCTGCGGCCGGCGGAAGCTGCCCGCGCCGATGCCGAAGCCGAGGCCGACCGTGGCGAAGGCCAGCGAGATCAGCAGGATCACGTTGTTCATGTAGGGCACGACGCGCCGGCCGCCGGAGTCCTCGAACGGCGCCAGCGGCCCGAGGATGAGACCGGCGATGATCGCGGCGGCGAGCAGCAGGCCGATGCCGGCACCGACCAGGCCGCGCCGCTCGGCCGCGCTGAGCGCGAACTCGCCGAGACCGAGGTCGGCCGGCACCACGAAGGGCTGCTGCTCGAGCCTGGGCTGCACGAACCAGCGCGTGACCAGGGCGCCGGTGATCGCCAGCACGAAGGTGGAGGTCGCCATGAACCAGTAGTGCATGGTCGCCGCCTGCAGCGGGCGACCGTCGGCGGCCGCGAAGGGCACGCCTTGCGCCTCGGCGAAGGCCTGCGCGTTGACGCCGACGATCACGTCGATCGGCGTGCCCGGCACCAGGTTGGCCGAGAAGCCGGCCGACACGCCGGCGAAGGCAGCGGCCATGCCGATCAGCGGGTTCCTGCCCAGGCCGGCGTAGAGCATGCCGGCGAGCGGGATCAGGATCAGGTAGCCGGCATCGGTGGCCAGCGAGCTCAGGATGCCGAGCAGCACCAGCAGCAGCGGCAGCAAGGCCTGCGGCACCATCAGCGCCAGGCGCTTGATCAGCGCGCTCAGGAGGCCCGACTGTTCGGCGATGCCGATGGCCAGGATCACCACCAGGATCACGCCGAGCACGCCGCCGCCAAAGCCAAGCCAGTTGGTCAGCAGTGCGTTGTCGAAGATCCAGCGCACCTGCTCGGCCTCGGCCATGCTGCGGATGCTGTAGGCCTGCATCTCGCCACCGGCGCCCATGCTCTCGAACGAATGGCCGCCCAGCAGCAGCGAGGTGGCGAAGGCGATCACGTAGAAAGCGATGAACAGCAGCACCGGATCCGGTATGCGCCTGGCCCAGCGCTCGATGAAGCCCCCGCTGCCCGTCGTCTGCTGCTCGCCCATGGTCTGCCCGTCGAGTGTCTGTCCCGGCGCGGAGATTACCGCATGGCTTCGTCCAGGCCGTGCATCGTTGCGGCGCCGGATCGGCACGACGCGACCCGGCCCGCCGTTCGCGCGCGCGGCGCCGGCGAGCTGTGCGGGCGCGAGCCGCGTGGGCGGTGCTCTTTCGCGGTCGCTCAACCGCGCCTCGATCCGCGAGGGGTGGTTCGATCCGCGCCCTGCGCAGCGCTACGATCTGCGCGACGGAGGACTTCGCCATGCGCCACGACGAGCAGCGGATCGAGGATGCGGCGCCAGGAGCTCGCGGGGTGGAAGCACTCGCGGCGAAGGCGGGCCCGCGCGCGAACTAAGCCCGCCTGAGCGCCGGCCCACGCCCGGCGCAACGGCGATGAGCCCGACCCGGCCCGATGCGGGCAGCGTGCTGCGGCACGGCGCCCTGGACCTGCTCACCGCGGCGGCCTTCCTGCTGGTCTGGCTGCTGCGCGAACGCTTCGAGTACGACACCCTGCGCAGCCTGCTGCTGTGGCCGGTGGTGTTCGAGTGCTACCTCGCGTTCGCGCTGTACGTGGCGAGCCGGATCGCGGCCGTGCGCAGTTCGCTGCTGCGCGGGCTGTGGATCGCCGGCGTGCTGTCGATCTACCTGGGTGGCGCCTGGCTGACGCTGGCCATCGCCGGCATGCCGACCGCGTGGGCGCTGGCGCTGTGGCTGCTGGTCTCGCGCGCCTGGCCGCCGCCGGGCCTGTCGCTGGCGTCGCCCGCGCACCTTGCCTGGCTGGAGCGCCTGGCCGGCTTTTCCGCCCTGCTCTGGGGCGGGGGCTTCGTCGCCTTCGTGCTGCTGATGCTGGTGTTCCCCGGCGTGCAGACGCAGGACCCCGACGGCACGCTGCGCTCGACGCCGCCAGCCTGGATCTACCCGCTGGTATGGACGCCCTACTTCATCGGCGAGGCGATCCTGCGCGCGCGGCTGGTGCTGCAGGCGCAGGCTGCCGAGGCCCCAGGCCGCAGCCGCCGGCGCTGATCCAGCCGCGGAAAGCGCCAGGACGCCTAGGTCCGGCATCTCCCGGGCACGCGCGCGGTTGCGCAGCCACGCCGCTGCGTGGCTCGCTGACCCGGCGTGCGCGACCGCTCAGCGGCTGCCGGCCTTGCGCCGGCCTGCACGGGACGCGCATGGGCGTAGCCGCGACTCCGGTCTGTTCCCGCCCGGGCCCTGGCGTGCACCGGAGCCGGCGCGCGGAAGGAGGTGACAACCGGCACCTGATCGCCACCCGCCCGGCGCGCATGCTTCGTGCTCGTTCGCTGGCGAGAGCCTTGCGTGTTGACGTTCCTTCCGCGATGGCGGCCCCTGCGTGCGATGCTCCCGGCCGTCCTGCTGCTGGCCGGCTGCGGTGATCCGATCGATCGTCTCTGCGCCGAGGGCGAGCCGCCGGCCTGGGAGCCGATCGAGGGCGATGCCGTGGCCATCGACGCCGCGGCCTGGCGCACGGCGTCGCTGTGGGGCGACGAACCCGAACTCCGGGATCCGGTGCGCGAGATGCTGTTGGCGCGCGGCCTGCGCAGGGTCGAACTGGAGCTTCCGGGCGAACGCGCGAATCGCAGGCACCTCGATGAGCCCTACTGGCAGCTGCCCGGCCAGGGACGCTACGTCGCCTTCGAGGTCGCGGCGCGGGGCGAGCCGCGCTGCCTGCCGAACCTGTGGGCCGACACCGAGTCTGGCCTGCACCCAGACCGATGCATCGCCGCCGAACGCATCGAGCGACCCACCGCGCGCTGGCAGGTGCGCGCCGAGGACCACTCGCCACGCAAACGGATCTGGCATTCCCTGTTCGGGCGGGACGAAAAGCACCTGCGCCTGTCCCTGCGCGAGGCGGGAGCAGAAGGACCGGTGACGACGTTCTGGGTAGCGTACCGGCGCTACCGCGTCACCGTGGGCGCGGTGCCCATCCATGGCTGCGCGAACAATGCGGCGCATCGGCGTCTGGTGTTCGACAGCGTGCGGCCCGCGGTCGGCCAGCGGCGGCCAGCGGCGCACGAATGAGGGAATCGGGCGGGGCCAGGGGATGGCGGTCGCGCCGTCCCTGCCGGAGGGGCCGGCCGCGGGTAACCGCTGGGCCAACTCGACCTTCAGCGGCAACCAGGCCGCGCAGGGCGGCGCGATCGATTTCCCGTCCGAACCGGACTGCACCGGCGCGGGCGCCCCGGAGGAGGGCTGCCCGGTCGCGGCCAGCTGCAGCGGCGTGGGTTGGTCCGATCCCTCGCTGTCACCGCTGTCCGACCCGGTCGCGATCGGCGAGACCCATGAGCCGAATCCGGGCGGGTCGGCGATCGATGCCGGCCACGGTGTGGTCTGCGCCGTTGCCGCAGTCGGCGGCGTCGGCCAGCGCGGCCGCCGGGCGGCGCCTGCGCCGCAAGGCCGCAGGAGCCGCCATGGCGACGACAGGCCATCGCCAGAACCCCCTCGTCGCTGTAGCGACTCCCACACCGCAATGACGCTCGGCCTGGCTGCCCGCCGGAGTGCGCCCGCTGCGCGGCCGGCGGATACCGGCCTCGACGGCGGGTCGGTTGCCCTACCGCCCCTCGTACCAGTAGCGCCGGATGAAGGCGTTGCCCTGCTCG
>JANJTY010000356.1 GCA_024710865.1 Lysobacteraceae bacterium
AACTGCCTTCGTCGCCGTTGCCGTCGCCGCTCGGGCTGGCCGGGGCGCAGGCGGCGTTGGCGAACGGCGCACTGGCGCGCGGTCGCACGATGGCGCCGCTGCCGCCGGCCCACGAGGCATTGCCGCCGGCGCAATTGAGCGAGCCGCCGGCGACCACCGCGCCCAGGCCGTTCGCGGTATTGAGCAGGCCACCCGCGACCACGGCGAAGTCCTCGCTGGCGACGTTGAAGGCGCCGCCACCCAGCGTGGCGAGGTCGGCCAGCACGCGGTTCTGGTCGCCGCCGCCGAGCGCAGCGAACGCGCCGTTGGCTTCGTTGGAGCGACCGCCGGCCACGGTGGCGAAGGGTTTGGTGGCGGTGTTGATGCAGGTCAGGCAGGGGCTCGCTTCGAGCCGCGTCGCACCACCGCCGCCGACGGTCGCGCCCGGCGCCGCGGCGAGGTTGGCCGGCGCGCCCAGCGCGACGCTCGGCGCGTCGCCGTGGTCGCCGGCCGTGCCGCGCGGGGTGAAGGTGGCGACGGCGTGGTCGCGCGCACGCAGCACCAGGGCCGTGCTGGCGTTCGCATCGGCCAGGCCGAGGAAGCTGCCGGCCGGCACGCCGGTGTTGCCGTCCAGTGCCCAGGCGCCGGGACAGGTGCTGTTGGCCTTGGTCAGCGGCTGCGGCTCGCCCAGCGCGGTGAACGGTTCGCCCGAGCCCGACGCGCGCACCGCGATCTCGACCCAGGTGCTGCCGTCGGCATCCTCGGGCAGATCGAGCTCGACGCTGAGACGGCCGTCGATCACCGCGACGCCAGGCAGTTCGGTGGCCTCGGCCAGGGCGGTACCCGCATCGGGTCCGGCCAGGGCGCGCAGGCGCAGGTCGTAGCGGCCCGCAGCCGGCGCACCGCCGTCCATGAGTTCGCCGTGGTAGGTGAAGCGCGCGGCCCCGGCCGGCGCGGCTGCGGCGGCCAGGGTCAGCGCCACGCCCAGGATCGGGGCGGCCCGGCCAATGGAAGCGCTGATCATGTCAGTTGCCCTCGAAGCCATCGCGGAACAGCGAATCGCCGTCGCAGTCGACCGCGGCCTTGGACAGGCGACCGAGCAGCACGAAGTCGCCGCCCTCGCGCAGCTCGCCGCCGTGCGCCTGCGGCGCGAGGCGGGCACGCAGCGCGAAACGGCCGCCGGTCTGCGCGGCAGACTCGATCCGCGAACTGCGCAGGGCGAGGCCCGCCTCGGCCTCGGGACGCGCCGCGTCGGCGGCGGGCGGCGCGGCCGCCGGCGCGGTGGGCGCGGCGGCCAGGATCAGCCACAGCACGCAACAGCCCGTGCCGCGCATGTCAGCGCACCTCACCCGATTCGAGCCGCGCCAGCCGCGCGCTCAGATCCTCCAGCGCGCTGCGCAGGCTGGCGTTCTCGCGCTCCAGCTTCGCGTTCAGGCCCTGGATCGCGGCCAGCGCGACGCCGTCGGCGTCGACCGTCGCGATCGCGCGGCCGTCGCCGGCCAGTCCGAACAGGCGGTGGAAGTCCTCCGCCGTGGGCCCGAGGTGGCGTCCTTCCTGCGAGGCACGGTACTCCCAGGTCATGATCGGCAGCTGCAGCAGGCGCTGCAGGATGTCGGTCGATGCCACCGCCGCGAAGCCCTGCTTTAGGCTGGCGCTGGAGCTGTTGGTCCAGGTACCGCCGTAGCTGAGGAAGGCGCCGGTGGAGGTGTTGAGGAAGTTGGTGTCCGGTTCGAGGTCCGAGGCAACCAGACTGAAGCCGCCGTTGGTGTCGCTCAGGAACAGCAAGCCGTCGCGCCCGCTGCGCGTGCGCAGGCGCAGGTCCACGTCCGCGTCGCCGCCGGCGCGCGACCCGATCACCAGGTCGTCGGCATTCTCCGGACTGAAGGTGGAGTTGAGGATCACCCCGCCGCCCGCACGCACCAGGAACTGGTTCTGGCCGGAGCTGGCGAGGCTGTCGCCCTGCGCATCGGCCCAGACGAAACTGCCTTCGTCGCCGTCGGGGTCGCCGCTGTCGGGCACGCCGGCGCAGGCGCCGGTCGAGGCGCCGGTCGGCGGGCGCACTTTCGCGTTGCGGCCCAGCGCCACGCTGTCGCGCCCGCCGGCGCAGTTCGCGCGGCCGCCGAGCACCGCGGCGAAGTCGCCCTGCGCCGTGTTGTTCTGTCCCGACAGCACGCCGGCGTATCCGCCCGCGGCGACGTTGCCCGAGCCGCCGCCGACCGCGCTGATGAAGCCCGACGCCTGGTTGGCCTCGCCGCCGGCGACGGTGCTGCCGTCGTTGCCGCTGGCGACGTTGCCCGTGCCGCCGCCGACCGCAGCAAGTCCGCCGCTGGCGACATTGCCGAACCCACCGGCCACGGTGCTGCCGGAGCCGCTCGCGCTGTTGCCAAGGCCGCCCCCGACGCTCGCGAACGGCGCCCCGGCGAGGTTGCGGCAGGTGCCGCAGGACCCGCCGCTGCCGTCGCGGGTTGCCCCGCCGCCCGCCACCGTCGCACCGCGCGCGGCGGCCTGGTTCGCGCTGGAGCCGAACGCCACCCGCGGCGCGTCGCCATGGTCCGCGCTCGACCCGTCCGGCACGAAGCCCGCCACGCGGGTATTGCGCGCGCGCAGCTCCAGCGGCGTGGCGGAGACCGGATCGGCCAAGCCGAGGAAGCTGCCCGCCGGCACCCCGGTGTTGCCGTCCAGCGCCCAGGCGCCGGGGCAGGTGCTGTTGGCCTTCGTCAGCGGCAGCGGTGCGCCCAGCGTGACGAACGCGTCGCCGCTTCCGGACCGGCGCACCGCGACCTCGACCCAGCCGCCGCCGTCGGCAACGTCCGGCAGGTCCAGCTCGACGCTGAAGCGGCCATCGACCACCGCCACCGCCGGCAGCTCGGTTGCCTCGCCGAGGGCCTGCGTTGCACCCGGCTGGCCGAAGGCCTGCACGCGCAGGTCGTAGCGGCCGTTGGCCGCTTCGCCGCCGTCGAGCAGGTCGCCGTGCCAGGTGAATGCCTCCGCCTGGAGGCGGTGGGAAAAGCTCACCGCGGCGAGCGCGGCGAACAGCAGGGGGGTGGCTTTCATGCGCACGGACCGGAGGGGGACGTGTGCGGGGATACGCAGTTCCCCGCAGCGGACTGACATCCGCGTGCAGGCCTGCCCGCGGCGGCGGGCGGGACGCGCGGCTCAGGGCGCCGTCGCGGCGCAGGGCGCGCCCACCGCGACGCGGAGGCCGCGCTGGCATTCGCCCAGTCGCGCGGCGGCCTGGTCGAGCGCGGCGCGCAGTTCGATGCCATGCGCGCGCGCCTGCGGATCGGGGTGGCGCGCGGCGGCGCTGTCGCGCAGCGCCGGACAGGGCGCATCGCGCAGCCAGGCATAGCCCAGGTAGTCCGGCTGCGGCGGCTGCGCCAGCGCGGCCTGCAGTCCGGGCTCCAGCGCCGCGCCGCGCGCGCAGGCGGCGCCGACGCGGGCCAGCAGCGGGCGCGGGTCCTGCGCGGCGGAATAGCGCTGCAACGCGCGCGCGATGCGCTCGAACTGCTGCGCGGCGCGCCCGCGTTCCTGCGCGTCGTGGTTGAGCAGGATGAAGCTCAGGCTCAGCCAGAACTCGGCGTCGTACCCACCCACGTCGCGGTCCGGTGCGCGCTCGGTCAGCGGCAGTCCGCGCGCCAGCGCGAGCGCACCGTCCACGTCGCCGTGCTGCAGGTGCAGGCGTGCGCGCAGCGCGGTGAACAGCTCGCGCCAGGTGCCGCCCGGCCAGACCGCGGCGCGCTCGGCCTCGAGATCCGCCGCCAGCTGCAGATCCTGCGCGCGGCGCTGGGCCTCGGGCAGCAGATCGAAGCGGTAGATCGCCATCAGCGCGCGCCAACCGCGGCTGGCCGAGTTGTCGCGGTCGCGGTCCTGGCGCAGGAAGTCGCGCGCGGCATCGGCATGCCGCCGCAGCATGCGCTTGGCGTTGCCCAGGGCGAACGAGGTTTCCTCCCGGCTCGGCAGCGCGTCGGCCAGTGCGCTCGCCTGCTGCAGCTGCTCGAGCGCGCGGTCGTAGCGGCCGCGCTCGCGTTCGCCCTGCGCCAGCGCGGTCGCGACGACGAAACGTTCGCGCGCGCCGAGGCCGGGCAGGCTCGCGGCCTGCGCGACGCTGCGCAGGTAGGTGTCCAGCTGACCGTCGTAACCCTGGGCGTAGGCCTGCTGCATCAGCACCTCGAAGCGGCGGGCGGAGGAGGCGGGCAGGTCTTGGTAGAGCGCGGCGGCGCGCTCGGCGGCCTGGCGCGCGCGGGTCGTGCTGCCGAAGGTGGCATAGAGCCGGCTCAGCGAGTGGTAGAGATCGGCGCGGGCCTGCGCCTGGCCGGCCAGCTCCTGCTCCAGGGTTTCGAAGGCGCGATCGGCCAGCTGCAGCGCGTCCGGCGGCGCGCCGTCGCTGCTCCAGGGTTGTGCGGCGAGGAACACGCCCTGCAGGAAGCGCTGCGCGGCCTCGGCGCTCTGCGCGTTGGCTTCCGCCGCGCGCTGCGCCTCGCGCGCGATGCGCGCCTGCTGCACGCTGATCGCGGTCGCCGCGAGCAAGGACAGCAGCACCACCGCCGCGCCCGCCAGCGTCCAGCGCCAACGCCCCAGGAACTTGCGCGCGCGGTAGCCGAGCGAGGTCGGCGTCGCCTGCACCGGCTCGCCCGCCAGCCAGCGGCGCAGGTCGTCGCCGAGCGCCGCGGCCGAGCCGTAGCGATCCTGCGGGCGCTTCGCCAGCGCCTTCTGCGCGATGCGGTTGAGATCGCCCTGCAGCTCGCGCCGCAGCCGCGCCCGCGTCGACTGGCGCTGCTGCGCGCGCAGCGCCGCGTCGGCGCTGGCTTCCCCGAGCGCGGCGCTGAGCCGGTGCGGATCGGAATCGATCACTGCGCGCTGCAGCGCGAAGGCCGACTGCTGCTCGCCACCGAACGGGTGCCGGCCGCAGACGAGCTCGTACAGGATGACGCCGAGCGCGAACACGTCGGTGGCGGTCGACACGGCCTCGCCGCGGATCTGCTCGGGCGCGGCATAGGCCGGCGTCATCAGCCGCGTCGCGGTCTCGGCCGCCGGGTCCGCGTCGTCGAGCAGTTTGGCGATGCCGAAGTCGAGCAGGTGCGGCGCGCCGCGTTCATCCACCAGGATGTTCGAGGGCTTGAGGTCGCGGTGCACGATCAGCGCCTGGTGCGCCACCTGCACCGCGTCGCACAGCCGCGCCGCGAGCGCCACGCGCTCACGCAGGGTCAGGCGCCGCGCGTCGCACCATTGGGTGACGGGCAGGCCCTCGATGAGCGGCATCGCGTACCAGGGCGCGCCATCCTCGGCCACGCCGCCGTCGAGCAGGGGCACGAGATCCGGATGCGCCAGCCGCGCCAGGATCGTGCGCTCGCGCTCGAAGCGCTGCCGCGCGAGCTGGTCATCGAAGCCGCCGCGGATCAGTTTCAGCGCCACCTGCTGGGCGAATCCGCCGCTCACCCGCGTGGCGCGGAACACCGTGCCCATGCCGCCTTCGCCGAGCACGGCGTCGAGCCGATACGGGCCGATCGCTCGCCCCAGGCGCGGATCCTCGCCGTGCGCGGCCGGCAGGGCCTGCGCGCCGCGGTCCAGGGCCGCCTCGGCCGCGTCCGCCGCGCACAGGCGCTCGACCTCGGCGCACAGGTCGGCATCATCCGCGCAGCGCTGGGCCAGCGCGGCGGCACGCTGCGCCGGGTCCAGGTCGACCAGCTCGCGGAACAGCGCCAGGGCGCGGCGCAGACGCTCGTCCGCGGCGGAGAGATTCACGGCGAGGCCAGGTCGGCCAGGATCAGGGCGCGCGCGGCGCGCCAGTCGCGGTACACGGTGCGCTCGGTGACCTCCAGCAGGCGGCCGATCTGGGCGAACTCGAGGCCGCCGTAGAAGCGCAGCTCGACCACCTGGGCCAGGCGCGGCTCCACCCGTTCGAGGCGCTGCAGCGACTGCTCCAGCGCCAGCACGTCGACCTCGCCCGCTCCGCCCGTGGCGCGGTCGAGCCGATCGGTCAGGGTCACCCGCAGGGCGTCGCCGCCGCGCTTGCCGGCCCCGCGCCGACGCGCGGCATCGACCACGATCTGACGCATGGCGCGGCTGGCGAGATTGAGCAGGTGCGCCTCGCACTCGACCCCGGCATCGCCGCGCTTGAGCTTGAGCCAGGCCTCGTGCACCAGGCCGGTGGTCTGCAGGGTGCTGCCGCCGCCGGCCAGGTGGCGGTGCGCGATCCGCTTGAGCTCGGCGTAGAGCTGCTCGAACTGCGGTGCGGCGCCGGCGGCGGGGTCGGTCATGCGCGAAAGTCTAGCCGCAGGGTCGCGCCCTTCGCAGGCCGGCTCGATCGTGCCCGGCATCGGTGCGTCCAGCGCTGCGGTGTCAGTCGCGCCGGCCGGGGTGCGTATCCCCCGGCGATGGCGACCGTCCGCCGATCCGGAGTACCGGCATGCGACCCTCATTCCTTGCCGCCCTGCTCGGCGCGATGCTCGCGACAGAGCCCGCTGCCGCCGCGGAGGCCGACCTCGACCCGCGCTTCGACGGCGACGGCCGCCTCGCGGCCGAGCATGCCCCGGCCGAGGTTCTCCGCTACCGGGTCCTGCCGGACCTGTCGGGTCGCGGCCCTGGCCTGAAGGCGCTGGTGGAACGGGCGGTCGGCGACAGCGCCCGTCTGTTCCTGGTGAGCCTGGACGAGGCCGGCCAGGCGCAGCCCGGGGCGGTCGATCTGGGCATCGACACGGCTGGCCTGCCGGTCGCGCGCTTCGCCCCGGATGGCCGCTTCTACGTGGCATTCCAGTATCCGGAGGAGGACGGTCGGCGGGTCGAGCTCAGCCGTCGCCTGGCGGATGGCAGCCTCGACACCAGCTTCGGCGGCGATGGCAGGGTGCAGTTCGGACTGGCCGGCTCCGACCTGCTGGCCTTCGACATCGCGCTCGACCCGGCCGGCCCTGTGCTGGTGCTGGGCAGCGCCGATCCGCTGGGCGACGAGCCGGATCTGGGGCGCACCTTCGTGGCGCACTTCGATGCGGCTGGCACGCCGCGCAGCGCCTTCGACGGCGACGGCTTCGCCGTGCATGACCTGGTGGCGGGCAGCGACGACGCACCGCGCGCCGCCGCGCTGGAGGCCGACGGCGCGGTGCTGGTCTGCCACGACGCCGTGTTCGCCGGCCAGCGCGACGCGTTGCTGACCCGCCTGCGCGCCAGTGGCCCGGTCGATACCAGCTTCGCCAGCAGCGGCACGCTGTACTACGACACCTCGTTGCCCGGCGGCGCGGATCGCCACGACTACTGCGGGGCGGTCGCCCTGCAGGGCGGCAGCGGCGCGCGCTTCATGGCGGTGGGCAGCATCGGCATCGCGTCGAACAGCGGCGCGGTACGACTGGTGGCGGTGGATGCCAGCGGCGATGCGGCGCCGGCCTTCGACACGATCACCGGCGGTTACCTGCCGCTGGCGCTGGCCTTCGATGCGGAGCAGCGGCCCTTGCTGGCGGCGGCGGTCAACCTCACCGAGGCGAATGTCGCGATCAGCCTGGTGCGCTACACCACGGCCGGATCACCCGACGCCTCCTTCGGCGTCGGAGGTGCCGCTTCCTATGCCCTGCCGCTGACCGCCGGAATGAGCGCCGAGGCGGCCATCCCGTTCCACCTGAACGCCAGCGTCGACCGACGTGGTCGCATCCTGCTGTCCGGCGGCATGAGCGAGACCGCAAGTTTCGGCTCGGCCTGGTTCGCGCTGCGCATCCTGGGCGACCAGGTGCACGCCGATGGCTTCGAGTGAGGCGCGCGACCCGCTGCTGGCGTTCTGCCCAGCGGGATCGGCCTGCGATCTCCCCGTCGGCGCCAAGGTCGCTGCGCCAGGACGATCAGGCGCAGCGAGAGCGACACGACCGTGGCTCGGCCGTGGCGGTGCGGGCTCGAGCGCGTGGTCGCTTGCCCGCCAGGAGCCAACCCCCTCCCAGCCTCCCCCTTCGCTGCGCGAAAGGGGAGGAGAGGAACGCGGCTAGGGGGAGACCGGCGGCGGCCTTCATGCTGCTTCCAGGTCGGACGCGTAGCAAGCACCCTCTGCCGCACCACGCACATCGCCTGCACCGCTCACCCCCTTTCGCGCAGCGGAGGGGAGGGCGCGGACCTCGACGCCCGACCACGCGCAGCCCCACACCGCTCCTCCCCTTTTCGCGCAGCGAAGGGGGGCGCGGACCTCGACGCCCGACCACGCGCAGCCCCCACACCGCTCCTCTCCTTGCGCGCAGCGAAGGGGGGCGCGGACCTCGACGCCCGACCACGCGCAGCCCCCATACCGCTCCTCCCCTTTCGCGCAGCGAAGGGGGAGGTTGGGAGGGGGTGCTTCTGGTGCAGCCTGCGCTGCCTGTCCTGCAGCTGTTCCAGCGTGCTTCGAGCGGCGCGCCATCCGCGGGCTGGCTGCAGGGTGCGCGGCCGCGGCATCCACGCTGCGGTTCGCTGCGCTCACCGGCACCCTACCGGCGAAACGCTCCGCGGACTCGCGCGCGCGGTGACAGAAAGGGATGGTCCCGCCACTCGACGCCACGGCGCAGCGACCGCTCGCCACGTCCGCGATCCGTTCGTCACATTCCTGCGGCTGGTGCGTCCGGGTTGGCACAGGCTCTCATCCACCGCCGACCTTTGGAGCGATCCCATGCAAGCCAGCAAGTCCCTGGGCCAGGCCCTGCTCGATGTCTTCGTCTCGCCCGC
>JANJTY010000383.1 GCA_024710865.1 Lysobacteraceae bacterium
TTTGGCCAGGAGCGCGCCCTGCGCAGAATAAGGCATCTCGCCCTCGGCCGGGGAGACCTGCGCGTAGCTGCCGTCCTCGTGCAGGGTCCAGGCCTGCAGGTTGTCGGCCAGGTAGTTGGCCAGCTCTTCCTCGAACACGCGCTCGGCCAGCTTCGGGTCCAGGATGGGGAAGCAGGTTTCCACCCGGCGCATCAGGTTGCGCTCCATCCAGTCGGCGCTGGAGCAGAACAGCTCCGGGTTGCCGTCGTTGCCGAACCAGTACACCCGGCTGTGTTCGAGGAAGCGTCCCACCACCGAGCGCACCCGGATGTTGTCCGAGACCGCGGGCAGGCCTGGGCGCAGGCAGCAGGCGCCGCGCACGATGAGGTCGATCGAGACGCCGGCGCGCGAGGCGCGGTAGAGCGCGGCGATCACGCCCGGTTCGGTCAGTGCGTTCATCTTGGCGATGATCCGTCCGGGGCGTCCGGCCTCGGCGTGGCGGGCCTCGCGCGCGATGCGGTCGAGCATGCCCTGGTGCAGGGTGAAGGGCGCTTGCAGCAGGCGCTTGAGCTTGAAGGCCGGGGCGCGGCCGGACATCTGCTGGAACAGCGCGTGCACGTCGGTGCAGATGTCGGGATCGGCCGTCATCAGGCCGATGTCGGTGTAGGCCTTGGCCGTGCCCGGATGGTAGTTGCCGGTGGAGAGGTGCACGTAGCGCTGCAGGCGCCGACCCTCGCGCCGCACGATCAGGGCCATCTTGGCGTGGGTCTTGTAGCCGACCACGCCGTACACCACCTGCACGCCGGCCTCCTGCAGGCGATCGGCGAGACGGATGTTGGCCTCCTCGTCGAAGCGCGCGCGCAGTTCGATCACCACGGTCACGTCCTTGCCGGCGCGCGCTGCGTCGATCAGGTGATTGACCAGCACCGAGTCGCGCCCGGTGCGGTAGAGCGTCTGCTTGATCGCCAGCACGTCGGGGTCGACGCTGGCGGCCTTGACCAGCTCCAGCACCGGCGCGAAGGCATCGAACGGATGGTGCAGCAGCACGTCGCCCTCGCGGATCGCGTCGAATGGCGCCTCCGGATCGAAGCCGGGCGGGGTGCGCGGCTGGAACACGGGAAACTTGTACTCGGGCCGGTCGATCAGGTCGTAGACCGCGATGACGCGGTTGAGGTTGACCGGTCCGGAGATGCGGAACACCGCGTTCTCGCTCAGCTCGAAGTGCTGCAGCAGGGTGCGCAGGATCGGTTTCGGGCAGTTGTCGGCGATCTCCAGCCGAACCGCACGCGCGAAGCCGCGCCCGGCCAGTTCGCCCTTGAGCGCGTGCGCGAGGTTCTCGACTTCCTCCTCGTCCACGAACAGCTCGGAGTTGCGCGTGACGCGGAACTGGTAGGCGCCGCGCACCTCCATGCCGGGGAACAGATCATCGACGAAGGCCGAGAGCACGGCCGAGAGCAGGACGAAGTCGTGCGGACCGCCCGAGACCTCGGCCGGCAGCTGGATCACCCGTGGCAGCGAGCGTGGCGCGCGCACCAGGGCGAGGTGGCTGGCGCGACCGAAGGCGTCCTTGCCGTGCAGCACGACGGCGATGTTCAGGCTCTTGTTGAGGATGCGCGGGAACGGGTGCGCCGGGTCCAGGCCCAGCGGCGAGAGCACCGGCAGGATCTCCTCCTGGAAGTGATCGCGCAGCCAGCGCCGCTGGCGCGCGTTCCAGTGGTCGCGGGTGAGGAAGCGGATGCCGGCGGCGGCCAGCTCCGGGCGCAGGGTTTCGTTCCAGTAACGGTACTGCGACTCGACCAGTTCGCCGGCGCGCTCGTAGATGCGGCGCAGGGCTTGGGTCGAACTCAGGCCGTCCGCCGCCGGCGGGCCGCCGTAGTCGAGCTGGTGGCGGATCGCCGCGACCCGGATCTCGAAGAACTCGTCGAGATTGGTGCAGCTGATGCAGAGGTAGCGCAGCCGCTCCAGCAGCGGAATGCGGGTGTCCATGGCCTGCGCCAGCACGCGGAAGTTGAACTCCAGCTGGGACAGCTCGCGGTTGATGTAGTGGCGTGGGTCGCCCAGATCCACGCCGTCCTGCGGGGGCGATACGGTGCTCATCGGCCAAGGGTACCGGAACACCGGTGACAGCACGAAGGCCGCGATGCGCCGTGCTTGAAACGCGCCGGTCGCGCCCCTACAGCTGGAACTCGGGGCGCGCGACCGGCGCCTCGGAAACGCGGCTGCCGGCGTCGCGCCATGCGGGGCGCAGGGTGGCATGGCATACTTCCCGGTCTTTGGCGGCCGCGCGCTTCGCCATTCCGGTTCCTTACCAAGCGAGTCCAACAGCCATGGATGTCCTCGATTTCCTGATTGCCCCGGCCCTGGCCCAGGCCGCCGGCGGCCCCCAGCCCAACCCGTGGTCGCCGCTGATCATGCTCGCCGTGTTCGTGCTGGTGTTCTGGTTCTTCATCATCCGGCCGCAGATGAAGCGCGCCAAGGAGCACCGCGAGATGGTGTCCAAGCTGTCCAAGGGCGACGAGGTCGTGACCCAGGGCGGCATCCTCGGCCGGGTCGACGACCTGTCCGAGGGCTTCGTCAGTGTCGAGGTGTCCGACGGCGTGCGGGTCAAGCTGCAGCGCCACGCCATCGTCGCCGTGCTGCCCAAGGGCACGCTGAAGGCGGTCTGACCCCTTTCCGATCCACCCGCTTCGGGTAGCGCGCCGCGCGCCCGGGAGCCATTCGCCATGCTTGAATTTCCCCGCTGGAAATACGCCATCGTCGCCCTCGTGCTGCTGCTCGGGCTCCTGTATGCGCTGCCGAACCTGTATCCGCAGGATGCGGCGGTGCAGATCTCGGCCAGTCGCGGCAGCGTGGTCGACGACGCCCTGGGCGAACGCGTCCGCGGCCTGCTGGAAGGGCAGGGCGTGACGATCAAGCGCATGGCGCGCGAGGGCGAGAGCCTGGTCGTCCGGCTCGAGACTACCGAGGTCCAGCTCAAGGCCGCCGACCTGCTGCGTGCCGAACTGGGCAAGGCCTACACGGTGGCGCTGAACCTGGCCTCCACCGTGCCGGACTGGCTCACCGCCCTTGGCGGCAAGCCGCTGGTGCTCGGCCTGGACCTGCAGGGCGGCGTGCACTTCCTGATGGAGGTGGACAAGGACGAGGCCCTGAACAAGCGCATCAACGGCTTCGCCGACGACATCCGCGCCCTGCTGCGCAACGAGGACGTACGCTACACCTCGGTCGAGCGCGCCGCCGGCGACGTGCTCAACGTGGTGCTGCGGAGCGCGGAGGACCGCGAGCGCGCCGCGACCCTGATCGCGCGCGACCTGCCGGCCCTGCAGCTGGAGCAGGCCCAGGGCGGCGAGGGTTTCGGCCTGGCGGCGCGGGTGCGCGAGACCGAACTCAAGACCATCGTCGACAACGCGCTGGAACAGAACATCGGCACCCTGCGCAACCGCGTCAACGAGCTGGGCGTGGCCGAGCCGGTGATCCAGCGCCAGGGCGAAAGCCGCATCGTGGTGCAGCTGCCGGGCGTGCAGGACACCGCCCAGGCCAAGAACATCCTCGGCGCCACCGCCACCCTGGAGTACCGCGCGGTGGTCGAGGGCAATGCCTACGATGCGCTGCAGAGCGGCCGCGTGCCGCCCGAGGCGCGGGTCTACTACCGCAAGGAAACCGGCATCGACGGCAAGCCGGTTCCGATCCTGCTCTCGCGCCGCGTGATCGCCTCCGGCGACCAGCTGGTCGACGCGCGCTCGGGTTTCGATCCGCAGACCGGCGAACCCGAGGTCAACGTGACCCTGGACAACGCCGGCGCCACGCGGATGGAGGCCTTCACCCGCGACAACGTCGGCAACAGCATGGCGGTGGTTTTCATCGAGCGCATCCCCGAGACGCGCATCGTCGATGGCCAGGAAGTCCGCACCGCGCGCATCACCGAGGAAGTCATCTCGGTCGCGACGGTGCAGGGTGTGTTCGGCAAGCGCTTCCGCACCACCGGCCTCGAGAGCCCCAAGTACGCCGCCGAACTGGCCCTGCTGCTGCGCGCCGGCTCGCTCGCCGCGCCGGTCGACATCGTCGAGGAGCGCGTGATCGGGCCCTCGCTCGGCCAGGCCCACATCGACGCCGGCAAGCTCGCCATCAGCCTCGGCTTCGCCGCCGTCTGCGTGCTGATGATCGTCTACTACAAGCTGGCCGGCGTGTTCGCCGTGCTCTCGCTGCTGGCCAACATCGTGCTGATGGCGGCGGTGCTGAGCGTGATGGGTGCGACCCTGACCATGCCCGGCATCGCCGGCATCGTGCTCACCCTGGGCATGGCGGTGGACGGCAACGTGCTGATCGCCGAGCGCATCCGCGAGGAGCTGCGCGCGGGCAACACCCCCATCGCCAGCATCAAGTCCGGCTTCGAGCGGGCCTGGGTGGTCATCCTCGACTCCAACGTCACCAAGCTGATCGCGGCTGCGGCCCTGATCAGCTTCGGCTCGGGCCCGGTGCGCGGTTTCGCGATGGTGCTGGCGGTCGGCGTGCTGACCTCGATGTTCACCTCGGTCACGGTCACCCGCGCGCTGTCCACGCTGTACTACGGACACGGCCGCAAGGTCACCTCGGTTTCGGTCTGAAGGATTTCAGGAGCCTGCCACGATGGAATTCTTCAACCCCAACGCCAACGTAGACTTCATGCGGCTGCGCCGCTTCACCCTCGCGGCCGCCGCCGTGCTGGTGATCGTCTCGCTCGGCTCGCTCTTCACCAAGGGCCTCAACCTCGGCCTCGACTTCACCGGCGGCACTCTGGTCGAGGTCGACTACGCCCAGCCGGTGGAGCAGGGCGACGTGGTCGCCGCGCTGGAAGCGGTCGGCTACCGAGGCGCGGTGGTGCAGCGCTTCTCCTCCACCAACCTGTCGATCCGGCTGTCGCCGGAGCAGGTCGAACGCGGCCTGGAGGCTGAATCGGGCGAGGCGGAATCGAGCCTGGACGACCGCAACGCGAAGGTCGGGCAGAAGGTGCTCGAAGCCCTGCGTGCGGACGGGCGCGAAGTCTCGATCAAGCGCAGCGAGTTCGTAGGCCCGCAGGTCGGCGAGGAGCTCGCCTACAACGGCATCGTCGCGGTTCTGGTGGTGCTGACCGGCATCATGATCTACATCGGCCTGCGCTTCGAATGGCGCTTCGCGGTCGCCACCATCGCCGGCGAACTGCACGACGTGATCGTGGTGCTGGGCTTCTTCTCGCTCACCGGCATGGACTTCGACCTGACCGTGCTGGCCGCGATCCTGGCGGTCGACGGCTACTCGGTGAACGACAAGATCGTCATCTTCGACCGCGTGCGCGAGCTGTTCCGCAGCCTGCGCAAGGGCGACACCATCGACGTGCTGAACAGGGCGGTCAACACCACCCTGTCGCGCACCATCATGACCTCGCTCACCACCCTGCTGACCGTGGTCGCGCTCTACCTGCTCGGTGGCCCGACCCTGGAGGGCTTCTCCCTCGCCCTCATCATCGGCATCGTGGTCGGCACCCTGTCGTCGATCTTCTTCTCCTGCCCGCTGCTGATGGCGCTGGGCGTGAGCAAGGCCGACCTGATGCCCAAGACACGTGACGAGGCCGAGCTGGCGCGGCGCCCCTGAGGCACGGACCCCACACGTCCGCCGGTGACTTCACGGGCGCGGTCCTGCGGGGCCGCGCCCGTTTCGTTTCCGTACCCGGCTCAGCGTTCGCGCAGCAGGCGCATGAGCGGTACCAGGCCCAGGCCCCAGGCGCCGTTCAGCAGCAGGGCCCCGATGATCAGCTTCGGGTCCCAGCCGCCGGCAAACGCCATGCCCTTGAGCGGGAACACCACGAACAGGGCGACCGCGCTGGGCAGGATCGCGCCCAGCACGCCGGCCAGCACCCAGCGGCGGCCGCCGCGGCTGCGCCGGATCAACTGCCAGATCAGCACGCCCCAGAGCCCGCCGAAGAAGGCCAGCGACAGCACCGAGGGCACGCCGAGGGGCGGAACCGGGGCGAGATTCCAGGCCGCGCGCGGCACCTGGCCGGCGAGGTGCAGCAGGTGCAGCAGGCCCTGGTGGAACACCAGGGTGGAGACGAAACCGGCAACGAAGGCCTTGAGCGCAGTCCGCATGGGTCGGGTCCGGCAGGAATGGGAGACTCCAGTCTAGCGGCGTCTGTCATCCGCCTCGGGCTTCGCGTTAACGTGTAGCACCGCCCGACGCGAAGCACGCCCGTGAAGCAGCAGGACACCGAGATCCAGACCCTGGCCCGCCTCGATCCGGTCACCGCGGCGCGGCGCCTCGCCGACCATGCGGACGCCGACATCGCGCACGCGCTGGGCAGCCTTCACGTGGGCCAGGCGGTGGAGGTGCTGGAGGAGTTCCCGCCCGAGCGGCGCGCCGCCATCGCCGCGCTCGTGCCCGGCCAGCAGGGTCGTATCTGGCTGCAGGGGCATCAGTTCCCCGAGGGCACCGTGGCGCGCCTGATCGAGCCCGCGCCGGCGGTGTACGGGCCGGACGAACGCGTTGCGGAGGTGCTGGCGAGCCTGCGCGAGACAGTCAAGCGGCGCATGGTGATCTACGTCTTCGTGACCGAATCCGATGGCCGACTGGTGGGCGTGGTCGCCTTCCGTGAACTCGTCTTTGCGCGTCCCGACCAGACCCTGTCCGAGATCATGCTGCGCGATCCCTTCCACCTGCGCCCCGAGCGCCCGGTGCTCAAGGCGATGCAGGAAGTGGTGACCCGGCACTTCCCGATCTATCCCGTCTGCGATGGCGAAGGCCGGCTGATGGGCATGGTGCGTGGGCAGGAGCTGTTCGAGAAGCAGGCCTTCGAGATCTCGGCCCAGGCCGGCAGCATGGTCGGCGTCGAGAAGGAGGAGCGCATCGCCACGCCCTGGCACCTGTCCTTCCGCTCCCGCCACCCCTGGATGCAGATCAACCTGCTGACCGTGTTCGTGGCGGGCGCCGTGGTCGGCTACTTCGAGCAGACCATCGAGCAGATCGTGGTGCTGGCGATGTTCCTGCCGGTGCTGGCCGGGCAGTGCAACAACCTCGGCGCGCAGGCCCTGGCCGTGACCCTGCGCGGGATCACCCTGGGCGAGCACCGCAAGCTCGGCATGGCCGCGATCCTGGGCAAGGAGGCCTGGCTCGGCCTGCTCAACGGCGTGGTCACCGGCGTGATCGCAGCGGTGGTGATGTACTGGCTTGCGCTGCGCCATGAGGGTCTGGATCCGATGCTGCTCGCGTTCGCCACCCTGGCCTCGATGACCGGCAGCTGCGTGCTCTCGGGCATGATCGGCGCGTTGGTGCCGCTGATCATGCACCGCCTGGGTTCCGATCCCGCCAGCGCTTCGGCGATCGTACTGTCGACCTTCACCGACGTGATCAGCATGGGCAGCCTGCTGCTGCTCGCCACCGTGCTGTTGCTCTGAGGGAAGGGCCGGCGGCGGGTAGAATGGCCGCACGCGCAGCGGCCCGAGCGGCCAGGGAGACAGGCATGAGCGGCAATCCGTACCAGGCGCCCAAGGCGGAAGTGGTCGATTTCCAGCCCGACTCCGGCGCCGACGATCGCGCCGGCGCGCCGCGCACGGTCGCGGCGGGGCGGGGGATGGACTGGTTCCGCGAAGGCTGGGAGCTGTTCGCGGCCAATCCGGGCCTCTGGATCGCCATGATGCTGGTGATGCTGGGCGTGATGATGGCCGCCGGCTTCGTCCCGATCATCGGCTTCATCGCGCAGAACCTGGTGTTCCCCCTGCTGCTGGCCGGCATCGCGGTGGGCTGCGACGCGCTGCGCCGTGGCGAGGCGCTGGACTTCGCCCACCTGTTCGCCGGATTCTCGCGCAATACCAACCAGCTGCTGGTGCTTGGTGCGATCTACGCCATCGGCGTGCTGGCGGCGCTGATCATCGCGATGATCCCGATGATCGGCCTGATCGGCGGCATGGGCGTCCTCGGCAGCCTCGAGGGCATGGACCCCGACAACCTCGGCGCGGACATGCTGCTGCCGATCCTGCTCGGCGTGCTGCTGATGCTGGTCCTGACCCTGCCGCTGGTGATGGCGATCTGGTTCGCGCCGGCGCTGGTCATCCTCGACGACCGACCCGCGCTGGAGGCGATGAAGCTCAGCTTCATGGCCTGCCTGAAGAACGTGCTGCCCTTCCTGGTCTACGGTCTGGTCGGCCTGGCGCTGGCGATCCTGGCGACGATCCCGCTGCTGCTCGGCTGGCTGGTGCTGATGCCCTGGATTTACACCAGCAGCTACCGCGCCTACCGCGACATCTTCTTCGCGTCCTGAGCGGGCGGAGCGCGCCCCCTGGACACGCCGCTCGATACCGCCCATCGCATCGCCACGCCGGAGGGCGTGGAACTGGGCCTGAAGCTGGCCGGTCCGGTGCCGCGGGCGCTGGCCTGGCTGCTCGATTTCTGCTGGCGCGCGGCGGCCTTGATGGCGCTGGCCACGGTGCTGCCGCTGCTCGGCGAGTTCGGTTTCGGGATCTTCCTGATCGTCTGGTTCCTGCTCGAATGGGTGGTGCCGGCCTGGTTCGAGGCAGCCTGGGGTGGCGCCACCCCGGGCAAGAAGGTGATGGGTCTGCGCGTGTTGCGCGACGATGGCGCGCCGGTCGGCTGGGGGCCGGCGCTGAGCCGCAACCTGCTGCGCTTCGCCGACTTCCTGCCCTTCCTCTACCTCGGCGGCCTGATTGCGATGCTGAGTAATCGCGAGTTCAAGCGACTGGGGGATTACGTCGCCGGCACCGTGGTGGTGCACGCCGATCGACCCGCCGACACGCGCAACATCCCCCTCGCCGATCCGCACGCGCCGGCGCGCAGTTTGAGCCTGGACGAGGCCCGTGCCGTGCTCGACCTGGCCGAGCGCGCCCCTCAGCTGGGCCCCGAGCGCAGCGCCGAACTGGCGGCCCTGGCTGCCTCCGTGCTGGGCGGGCGCGGCGACGTGGCGGCGCTGATGCGGGTTGCCAACTACCTGGTCGGACGCAGCCCCGGAGCGGACCATGCGCCAGGCTGATTTCGAGCGCCAACACCAGCTTCAGTGGCTGCGGCTGGAGCGCTGGATCGGCCAGTACGGCCTCCGGCGCGCGGCGCGACGCACGCTCGATGCGAAGGCCGGACCCGCCTCACCCCCGCTGCCCGATGCGGACATGCCCGCGGCCTACCGCCAGGCCTGCGCGCACCTCGCGCTGGCGCGCGAACGGCGCTACGCGCCGGCCCTGGTCGACCGCCTGCACCGCATCGTGCTGGAGGGCCACCACGTGCTCTACGCCGCGGGCAGCGGGCAGCGCTTCGCGCTGCTGGAGTTCGTGAGGCGCGACTTTCCCGCCCTGGTGCGGCGCGAATGGCGGCCGGTCTGGCTGGCCTCGCTGCTGTTCTTCGGCCCGCTGCTGGCGATGCTGGCCCTGGTCCAGCTCCAGCCCGAGGCCTCGGCGGTGGTGCTCTCGCCGCAGCAGCTGGGCGAGATCGAGGCGATGTACGACGCCAGCAACGAGCGTCTCGGGCGGCGTGGCGCCGAGGACGATAGCCTCATGTTCGGCTTCTACATCTGGAACAACGTCCGTATCGGTTTCCAGACCTTCGCCGGCGGCATCCTGGCCGGTCTCGGCAGCCTGTTCTTCCTGCTTTACAACGGACTGGTCATCGGCACCCTCATCGGCCACCTGACCCAGGTCGGCCTGGGCCCGCAGATCTGGTCCTTCGTGGCCGGGCACAGCGCGCTTGAGCTGGTCGCCATCGCGATCTCCGGCGCGGCCGGACTCAAGCTCGGTGGCGCGCTGCTGATGCCGGGACGGCGCTCGCGCCGGCTCGCCCTGATCGAGGAAGGCCGCATCGCCCTGCGCCTCGCCGGCGGGGCCGCGCTGATGTTCGTCGCCGCGGCCGCGGTCGAGGCGTTCTGGTCGCCCCGCGTGCTGCCCGACCCGTTGCCCAAGTACGTGGTCGGGGTGCTCGGCTGGGTCCTGGTGCTGGCCTACCTGGCCCTGGCGGGGCGCCCGCGTGCAGCTTGACCGCATCGCCATCGTGCTGCGCCAGCGCAGCGGCTGGGAGGCGATCGACCTCGGCTTCCGCATGGCGGTGCGCTGGGCGCGGCCACTCTGGACGGTCTGGTTCGCGCTGTTCCTGCCGCTTGCCGCAACCCTGATCCTGGCCCTTCGCGAGCAGCCGTTCCTCGCGGCGCTGGCGCTGTGGTGGATCAAGCCCGCCCTGGACCGCTTCCTGCTGCACGTGCTCGCGCGCGCCACCTTCGGCGAGGTGCCGGGCCTGGCCGCGACGCTGGGCGCCTGGCGCGCGTCGCTCGGATCACGCCTCTGGCCGGAGCTGCTGCTGCGACCGCTCGCCGTCCGCCGCAGCTTCCTGGCGCCGGTGGCGCAGTTGGAAGGGCAGCGCGGACCGGCCGCGCGCCGCCGCGCTGCGGTGCTGGGCCGGCGCCTGTCCGGGCACGTGCTGGCCCTGGCCTTCATCTGCGTCTGCTTCGAGTGGGTGGTCCTGATCGGCGCCGAGATGGCGATCGAGCTGCTGCGTCCGGGCGGCTGGCTGGGCGAGGCCGAGCCCGAGCCGGACGGGCCCTTCTGGCAGCCCGAGTGGTGGAGCCTGGGCACGACCCTGGCCTATGCGCTCGCGATCAGCGTGATCGAGCCCTTCTTCGTCGCGGCCGGCTTTTCCCTGTACCTCAACCGGCGCGTGATGCTGGAAGGCTGGGACATCGAACTGGCCCTGCGCCGGCTGCAGGCCGCCGCGGGCGCGCTGCTGGTGCTGCCGCTGCTGGCCGTCGCGCTGGCGACGGCCTCACCCGCGGCCCTGGCGCAGGCGGATACCAGCGGGCCGGTGCGGACGATCGAGGCCGAGGCTCCGGGCGAACAGGATGTCTCGGGCCGCGTGCTCGACAGCGCCCCGGACAAGACCGCCCCCGGCCTCGACCTGGAGGCGCCGATCGAGGCCGAAGCGGGCGGCTGCGACGTGCCGGACGAAGCGTCGCTGGCGTCGGCCTAGCGGCCGCTGGACAGCGCGGCGCGACGGCAGATCGAACCCGGCCTCGCGCACCCGTTTTTCGGCAGCACCCGCCTGGGCGAGCGCTGGCGACCGCGCCAGCGCGAGGCGACCGAGCGCG
>JANJTY010000556.1 GCA_024710865.1 Lysobacteraceae bacterium
GGACCAGCCGGACGTGCGCGCCGGCCTGCGCGCGATGTGGAGCGAACTGCTGATTTCGCACGGCCACCTCGAGGAAGGCCTGCCGCAGCTCGAACGCGCGGTGGAGGAGCTTGCGGCGAAATCGCCCGCGCTCGACAACGACCTGCTCTCTGCCCTGATCAACCTCGCCGGCGCCTACAAGGACGCGGCGCGCCTGGGCGCAGCGGAGGACACGGCCCGCCGTGCGCTGCGGCTGCTGGCGACCCTGCCGGGCGACCAGCGCCTGTCGCGCATCCAGCTGCGAACGACGCTCGCCAATCTCGCCACCGTCCAGCACCGCTCGGACGAGGCGATCGAACTGCACGAGCAGATCCTCGCCGACCGTCGCGAGCTGCCCGGGATCCGGCCTTCGGACCTCGCCGTCAACTACAACAACCTGGCCTCGGCCTACCTGATCGGCGACCGCTACGTAGAGGCGGAGCGGCGCTACCGCGATCTCGACCAGCTGCTGCGCGATGAGCCGGACTCCCCTCCGTCGCGACGCGCCTACTCGCTCGCGGGGATCGCCTGGGCCCTGATGGGCCAGGGCCGCGATGATGAGGCGCTGTCCGCGATGGAAGCGGCCGAGACGATCGCACGCGCGACGCTCAGCCCGCAGCACACCCTGGTCGCGCAGGCGCAGTTCCTGCACGCCCGGGTGGCGATGGCGCGCGGCGCCCATGCGGAGGCCGATGCCTTGTACTCCGACGTGATCCCACGCATGACCGGCGCCCGTACCATCGTGGCGCTGATGCACTGGGGAATGGCCCTGCTCGATCGGGGCCGCGCGGACGAGGCCCACGCGCGCCTGCACGAAGCCAGCGACCTGCTGACACCCTCCGGCCTGGGCGACTCCCCGACCGGCCACCTGGTTCGCGCGCTGATGGCGATCGCCGAAGCCGATGGCGACGCATCCGCCTTGCCCGCGGCCGAGGCCGCCGTGGTCCGCTTCGAGACGCTGAACCTGACGCACTACGACGAATACCCGCGCGCCGCCATTGCCCTGGCCGACCTGCTCGACGCGCGCGGGCAAGCGGATGCGGCGCGCAACTGGCGCCGCAAGGCCGAACGGGCCGCCGCGGCGCTGCGGGGCGAGGACCACCCCCTCGCGCGGCGCGCGCGCTTGGGCAGCCGAGGCTGAACCAAGAACGCCGCACGACAGACGCGGCGCGCCGGCCTGAGCCGCGCGCCGCACAGGCTGAGCGAGGCCTTCAGCCCTTTTCGAACACGATCTGCCCGCCCTGCGCATCCACCCGGATGCTGTCGCCCTGGCCGAACTCGCCGGACAGTATCTTTTGCGCCAGCGGGTTCTCCAGCTGCTGCTGGATCGCGCGCTTGAGCGGACGCGCGCCGTAGACCGGATCGAAGCCGACGTTGCCCAGCAGCATCAGGGCGGCGTCGGTCAATTCCAGCTTGATCTGGCGCTCGGCCAGGCGCTTGGCCAGATAGGCCGTCTGGATGCGGGCGATCTCGCGGATCTGCTCCTTGCCCAGCGGGTGGAACACCACCAGTTCGTCCAGGCGGTTGATGAACTCGGGCCGGAAGTGGGCCTGCACCACGCCCATCACCGCCGCCTTCATCTGGGTGTAGCTCTCGGCGCTGTCATCGGCCGAGAACTCCTGGATCAGGTTCGAGCCCAGGTTGGAGGTCATCACGATGACGGTATTGCGGAAGTCCACGGTGCGGCCCTGGCCATCGGTGAGGCGGCCGTCGTCGAGCACCTGCAGCAGCACGTTGAACACGTCCGGATGGGCCTTCTCGACCTCGTCCAGCAGCAGCACCGAATAGGGCCGGCGGCGCACGGCCTCGGTCAGGTAGCCGCCTTCCTCGTAGCCGACGTAACCCGGGGGCGCGCCGATCAAACGAGCCACGGAGTGCTTCTCCATGAACTCGCTCATGTCGATGCGCACCATGGCCTCCTCGGTGTCGAACAGGAAGCCGGCCAGGGCCTTGCACAGCTCGGTCTTGCCCACGCCGGTCGGGCCGAGGAACAGGAAGGAGCCGTTCGGGCGGTTCGGATCGGAGAGCCCGGCGCGCGAGCGGCGGATGGCGTCGGAGACCGCCTTCACCGCCTCGTGCTGGCCCACCACGCGCGCGTGCAGTGCGTCCTCCATCTTGAGCAGCTTCTCGCGCTCGCCTTCGAGCATCTTGGAGACGGGAATTCCGGTCCAGCGCGAGACCACCTCGGCGATCTCCTCGTCGGTGACCTTGTCCTGCAGCAGCTTGAAGCCCTGGGTCTCGACCTCCTGCGCGGCGGCGAGCTGCTTCTCCAGCGCCGGGATCTGGCCGTACTGGATCTCGCTCATGCGCGCGTAGTCCTGCCGGCGCTGCGCGGCTTCGAGCTCCAGCTTGGCCTGCTCGATCTGCTCCTTGATCTTCGTCGCGCCGGTCAGCGTCGCCTTCTCGGCCTTCCAGATTTCCTCCAGGTCGTTGTACTCGCGCTCGAGCACTTCGATCTCGGCTTCGAGGTCGGCGAGGCGCTGCTTGGATTGCTCGTCCTTCTCCTTCTTCAGCGCCTCGCGCTGGATCTTGAGCTGGATCAGGCGGCGCTCCTTGCGGTCCATTTCCTCCGGCTTGGAGTCGATCTCCATGCGGATGCGCGATGCCGCTTCATCCATCAGGTCGATGGCCTTGTCCGGCAGCTGCCGGTCGGCGATGTAGCGGTGGCTGAGCGTGGCCGCGGCGACGATGGCCGGGTCGGTGATCTCGACGCCGTGGTGCACCGCATACCGTTCCTTCAAACCACGCAATATGGCGATGGTGTCCTCTACCGAGGGCTCGCCCACGAAGACCTTCTGGAAGCGGCGCTCCAGCGCGGCGTCCTTCTCCACGTACTTGCGGTACTCGTCCAGCGTGGTGGCGCCGATGCAGTGCAGCTCGCCGCGCGCCAGGGCGGGCTTGAGCATGTTGCCGGCGTCCATCGAGCCCTCGGCCTTGCCGGCGCCGACCATGGTGTGCAGCTCGTCGATGAAGAGGATCACCTGGCCTTCCTGCTTGGACAGGTCGTTCAGCACGCCCTTCAGGCGCTCCTCGAACTCGCCGCGGAACTTGGCGCCGGCGATCAGCGCGCCCATGTCGAGCGAGAGCACGCGCTTGCCGCGCAGGCCCTCGGGCACCTCGCCGTTGACGATGCGCTGGGCCAGGCCCTCGACGATCGCGGTCTTGCCCACGCCCGGCTCGCCGATCAGCACGGGGTTGTTCTTGGTGCGGCGCTGCAGCACCTGGATGGTGCGGCGGATCTCCTCGTCGCGCCCGATCACGGGGTCGAGCTTGCCGCCCTCGGCCCGCGCAGTAAGGTCGATACAGTACTTCTCCAGCGCCTGGCGGCTTTCCTCGGCGTTCTCGCTCTGCACCTTCTCGCCGCCGCGCACCTTGTCGATGGCCGCCTCCAGGCGCGTCTTGTCGGCGCCGGCGGCCTTCAGCGCCTGCCCGGCGGGCCCCTTGTCGTCCAGCGCCGCGAGCAGGAACAGCTCGCTGGCGATGAAGGCATCGCCGCGCTGCTGGGCCAGCTTGTCGGTTAGGTTGAGCAGGCGCCCGAGGTCGTTGCCGACGGTGACATTGCCCTCCTGCCCGCGCACCTTGGGCAGCTTCTCAAGCTGCTCGCCCAGGCGCTCGCGCAGCAGCGGCACGTTGACCCCGGCCTGGGCCAGCAGCGGACGCGTGCCGCCGCCCTGCTGGTCGAGCAGGGCCACCAGCAGGTGCACCGGTTCGATCACGTTGTGGTCGCGGCCCACGGCCAGCGACTGCGCGTCCTGCAGCGCCTGGGTGAAGCGCGAGGTGAGTTTGTCCATTCGCATGGGACGGTCCTTTCAATGCCTGGGGCAGCGAGCGCCGCCGATGCCGCCTAGGTGGGGCGAAGCGCGGCGCGATTCAAGCCGCGGGCGCAGGTCCCGCTCCGTCCTGCCCCACGATCCGTAGCGGCTCAGCGCGGCGCGTCAAGGCCGTGCAGGAAGGCAGCGATGTCGTCTGCGTCACCGCCTTCGAGCACGTACATCCGCGCGCCGATGCCCGAGGGTGGGTGGTGACGCTCCTCGGCCGCGAAGGCGCGGATTTGCCGCGCCAGGTAGCCCGGCTGCTGGCCGGCCAGGCGCGGAATGTCGCCGGCGCCGGCATAGCGCTCGCCATGGCATTCGACACAGGCCAGGCGCTCCGCGCGCTCGGCGCCGCGCTCGGCTGAGCCCACCACCGACGCCGGCCGCGCCGGCTGCCAGGGCCGCGCGGCCAGGCTGCCAGCGAGCAGGACCAGGGCCGCATCGTCCAGGCCCGCCGCCACGCCGGTCATGGGAAAGCCGTCGCGGTGGCGGTCGCGGAAGCGCGTCAGCTGGTTGCGCAGGTAGTCGCGCTCCTGGCCTTCGATCAGCGGGACCTCGCCGCGGGTCTGGTCCGGACGGTGGCAGTCCAGGCAGAGCCGCTCGACATCCGGTCCCGACGCGACGGCACGCAGCGGCAGGACACTGAACAGAAGCAGGCAGGCAAGGCGCATGGATGATCGCTCCGCGGGACGCTTGACGTTGCATCATGGTGCCCGAGCCCGCTGCCTGCGTCTTGATCCAGCGCAACTGCGGCGGGCCGCCCCCGACTGGCAGAATCCGCCCGTGAGCAACGCCCGCCCTCCCGAGCCATCCGACGCATCGGAAACCCGTATCCTGCCCTCGGCGGAGGTGCCCGCCGCGGGCGCCGCGACACGGGTGTCGGATCCGGGTCTGGCCGCGCCCGAGCCGACCGCGGCGCCGCTGCCGCGGGATGAGCTGATCGCGCGCTTCAACGCAGCCGGCACCGGCTTCCGCCTGCTGCGTCCGCTGGGCGAGGGTGGCATGGGCACGGTGTTCGTGGCCGAGCAGCTCAGTCCCTCGCGCGAGGTGGCGCTGAAGCTGATCCACGCCGCCCAGGCCACGCCCGAGATGCGCGCGCGCTTCGCCCTGGAGGCCGAGGTGCTGGGGCGCCTGAAGCACCCCGGCATCGCCGAGATCCACGCCGCGGGCGAGGCGCGGCTCGAGGGCGGCAGCCTGCCCTACCTGGCGATGGAGCTGGTCGATGGACAGCCGCTCAACCGCTGGGCGCGCGAGGCGCGGCCCGATCTGCGCACCCGTCTGACGGTGCTGGCACAGATCTGCGATGCGATCGAGCACGCCCACCAGCGCGGCGTGATCCACCGCGACCTCAAGCCGGCCAACATCCTGATCACCGCCAGCGGCGAGCCCAAGGTGCTCGACTTCGGCGTGGCGCGCGTCACCGATGCCGCGGCCTCGCCGGACAGCCAGCTGACCACGGCCGGTTACGTGGTCGGCACCCTGCACTACATGAGCCCGGAGCAGACCGTCGGCGACAGCGCCGACGTCGACACCCGCAGCGACGTCTACGCCCTCGGCGTGCTGGGTTTCGAACTGGTCACCGGCGAGC
>JANJTY010000393.1 GCA_024710865.1 Lysobacteraceae bacterium
GCGCTTTTTCGAGCACTGGGTGGTGCGCGCTCGGCCGCTGCGGGGCTACGCCTTCGCTCCGCGGGGGCGCGCGGCCCCGGGCCGGGCGCGCCGCGCTGGGCTTCGCGCCGGCCCCCCCGGCGCGACGCGGGACGGGGGTGCCCTTTCTCTTGGTTACTTCTCTTTGGGCAAGCAAAGAGCAGTAACTCGCTGCCCGAAGGGCAGTGAAAGCTCTGCTTTGAAGCTTTACCAAGCCACCCCGCGTGACTGCGGGACGACCTCTGTGATGCGGTTCGCTGCGCTCACCACATCCTACGGACGCTGGCCCATCGGTGAGGGCCGAAGCGGATTTGGGCGTAAGCTGGGCGCAGCCCAATCGGAGTTCAGTCATGGTCCTGTGTCCCGTCGCCCTCGCCGTCGGCTGCAAGAAGTGCCCGATCTTTTCGGTCTGCCCGGCCAAGGGCGTGATCGGCGACCAGAAGCCCGAGGCCGAAGCCGAAGCGCCCAAGCCCAAGGCCAAGGGCGCCAAGGGCAAGTCGCGCAAGGCATAGGTGCGCCCCGTGGAATGCGGTGAGCGCAGCGAACCGCATCGCACTGCCAGGGCGCCAAGAACGGATCGGCCTCCGGTACGCCGCCGCACCTGGCGGGCAAGCGATCGAACCGAAGCGCGCAGGCGTTCAGTCGGCCGCTTCGAGACCTGCGCTTACTGCACGGCGCCGCAGCCCAGCGCTCCGAACAGCGCGCCGCTCACGGCATCGGCCAGCGCGTTCCCGGCGCTGCGCAGCTCCGCATAGCGATCCAGGCAGCTCGCCGGGCAACAGGCCGCCGAGCCGCCGCCGCAGCGCGGCAGCTGCGCCACGCAGCGGTCCATCCTCAATGAATCGCCATGCGCACAGGCGAGGAAGCGCTCGGAGCAGATCGCCAGGCGACGCTCGGACACGCTGACCGGCGCTGGAATCGCGGCGAGTTCCGCCCTGCCTGCCGGTGTCGAGGGAGAACGCGCAGGGCCAAGGCCTGCCGAAGTCGCGCCGCGCGCGGTCGGCCGCGCGGGCGCTCCGCGCTGCGACTCCAGCCAGCGCCGCAGCGCCGGCTCGCCCCCTTCGATGCGGTCCTCGCCGCGCGCCGATTCGCAGGGACGATCCTGGAAGGCCACCGCGCCGGCGGCGTCGGTGCAGCGGTACATCGCCCCGGATCGGGAGGCCTCAGCCGTCGGCGCCTGGGCGGCGCATGACAGGACCAGCGTCAGAAGCCACGCGGCGCGCAGGCCCATCTCAGCCCTCCCGCACCAGGCGCTCGGCGATGGCCTCCGGCGGGATCGGCGGCGCGAACAGGAAGCCCTGCGCCTCGTCGCAGCCGAGTTCGACCAGGCGTCCGCGCTGGGCTTCGGTTTCAACGCCCTCGGCGATCACGCGCAGGCCGAGCAGGTGGCCCATGTTGACGATCATCGCCACCAGCACGTCGTCCTCGCGGCGCTGGGTGAGACCGGTGATGAAGGCGCGGTCGATCTTGAGCCGATCCATCGGCAGGCGCTGCAGCTGCGACAGCGACGAGTAGCCGGTGCCGAAGTCGTCGATCGAGACCCGCACGCCGAGCTGGCGCACCTCCTGCAGCACGCCAACCAGGCGCGAGCCGTCGTCCATCATCAGGCTCTCGGTGACTTCCAGTTCGAGCAGGGACGGGTCGATCGAGGTTTCCTTCAGCACGCCGCGCAGCATCGACACGAAGTCGGGGTCCTTGAGTTGGCGCATGGAGACGTTCACGGCCATGGTCAGGGCGCGGCGGCAGCTGCGCGACCAGGCCTGCTGCTGGTGGCAGGCCTCGTGCAGGACCCATTCGCCCAGCGCGACGATCTGGCCGGAGTCCTCCGCTGCCGGAATGAAGCGGTCCGGCCCAAGCAGGGCGCCCTCGTCGCGCTGCCAGCGCGCCAGGGCTTCGACGCCGTAGGTGCGGCCGGTGGCGAGCACGATCTGCGGCTGGTAGCGCAGCCGCAGCGAACGCCGCTCCAGCGCGTAGCGCAGCTCGCGGACGGTTTGCAGGCGGTGCTGGAGGTCGCGTTCGAAACGGTCGTCGAACACCTGCCAGGAGGCGCGGCTGACGCGCTTGGCCTGCTTGAGTGCGATGCCGGCGTTCTGGAACAGGGCCGCGGCGGTGTCGCCGTGGTCGGGAAAGTAGGAGACGCCGAGCGACATGCTGAGCGGGATCTCGTGCTCGTCCACCCGCACGTTGCGCTCCAGGCGCTTGAACAGGGCGCGCAGGCGCGCCTCCAGCGCGCCGCGGTCGGAGCCCGGCACGACCAGGGTGAAGCTGTCGGCCGAGGTACGCGCGATGAAGGTGTCGAGCCCGAAGACCTCGGCCAGCAGGGCGGCGCTGGCCTTGAGGGTGCGGTCGCCGATGTCGTGCCCGAGGCCGTCGTTGACGGCCTGGAAGTTGTCGATGTCGGCCACCACCACCGAGAAGGCACCGCCCTTGCGGATGCGGGTGGCCAACTCGCGCTCGAGCGAGACGCGGTTCCACAGCCCGGTCAGGCGGTCGTGGAAGGCCATCACCTCGAGTTCCTCGAACAGATGGGAATTGTCGAGTCCGATGGCGACGTTGATCGAGAACAGTTCCAGCAGGCTGCGGTCGAGTTCGTTCAGGGGATCGCCGGTGGCTAGGTAGACCAGCATTTCCTCGGCCCGCGGCGAGCGGATGCAGAGCACGGCATGGTCGGGTCCGAATCGGCTGCGGCCGGCATCGGCGGCCTGCTGCACGCGCTCGACGATGGCGGCGTCGCCGACCGACTCCAGGGTCTGGCCCTGGAATGCAGCGCGCGGTCCGGAAGCGGCCAGCACCAGCAGCTCGCGCGTACCGGCGCGGCGCCGCACGCAGATCACGCCGCCCGGATCGACCTGCAGCATGGCGCAAACCTGGGTCAGCACGCCCTCGGCGAAGTTGCGCACCGCCTTCACCGCCATCAGGCTGGAGGCGGCATCGAGGATCATGCGCAGGCCTTCGCGGTTGGCCTCGATGGTGCGGATCTGCTGGTAGGAACGCAGCGCCGCGGTCAGCGTGGTGACCAGGCGCTGGCTGGTCAGTTCGGCCTTGCTGCGGTAGTCGTTGATGTCGTACTTCTGGATCACTTCCAGCTCGGGCGCATAGCCGGGCTGGCCGGTGCGCAGCACGATGCGCACGGCACTGTCGGCGAAGCGCTCGCGGATCTCCCCGACCAGGGCCAGGCCGGCGTCCTCGCTCTCCATCACCACGTCGAGCAGGATGCAGGCGTAGCGCTGTCCGGCCAGCATGGCGCGGGCCTCGGCCGCGGAGTAGGCGCTGTCGAACTGCAGCGCGCGCCCGAGGATGCTGGTGCCCTGCAGCGCCAGGCGCGTGACCTGGTGCACCTGCTCCTCGTCGTCGACGATCAGCACGCGCCAGGGTTCGCTGGCGGCGAAGGCGGTCGCCGCCGGTTCGTCCACCAGCTTGAGCAGATCGTCGTCGCCCGACATCGTGCGCCTTCCCCCCAGGCGGGCGGGCGCCCCCGCGCCCGTATGCCGCCAGCATAGCCCGAAACGTGTCCTGCGCGACCGCCTGCAGGGTGTTGAGGAACACCCTGCAGGCGCGCGACCGGGAGGTGGTGCCCGCCGCGCAGGCACGCACGTGATCGAGCGGCGCGAGCGAGTCCGGACATGCGCCGGACACGCGAGGTTGAGGACGTGCAGGACAGCACGCTCTCCACCGCCGGCTAGATGGCGGCCTCCGGCGCGCGCTGCCGTTCCTGCTGCAGCCGCCACATCTGGGCATAGGCGCCGCCGGCTGCGAGCAACTCGGCGTGGGTGCCGCGCTCGATGATTCGGCCGGCGTCCATCACCAGGATCTGGTCGGCGCCCATCACGGTCGACAGGCGGTGCGCGATGACCAGGGTGGTGCGGCCCTGCTGGATGCGGTCCAGTTCGGCCTGGATCGCCTTCTCTGACTTCGAGTCCAGCGCCGAGGTGGCCTCGTCGAAGATGAGGATGGCGGGATCCTTGAGCAAGGCGCGTGCGATGGCGACGCGCTGCTTCTCGCCGCCGGACAACTTCAGGCCGCGCTCGCCGACTTCGGTCTCGTAGCCGTCGGGCAGGGATTCGATGAAGTCGTGGATGTGCGCTGCGCGCGCCGCCGCGTGCACCTCGTCTCGGCTGGCGGCGGGGCGGCCGTAGTGGATGTTGTAGAAGATGCTGTCGTTGAACAGCACGGTGTCCTGCGGAACGATGGCGATGGCGCCGCGCAGCGAGGCCTGGGTCAGCGCGCGCAGGTCCTGGCCGTCCACCGTGATGCGTCCGCCCTCGACGTCGTAGAAGCGGTAAAGCAGGCGGGCGAGGGTGGACTTGCCCGAGCCCGAGTGTCCGACCACCGCCACGGTGCCGCCGGGCGGGATCTCGAAGTCCACGCCGTGAAGGATCTGGCGGCGCTCGTCGTAGCCGAAGGCGACATTCTCGAAGCACACCCGCGGCCGCCTCGCATCGAGGCGGCGGGCATCGACCGCGTCGCGCACGTCCTGGCGTTCGTCGAGCAGGCCGAACAGGCGCTCCATGTTGGTCAGCGCGGCCTTCACCTCGCGGTACATCATGCCGAGGATGAACAGCGGCGCCGACAGCTGCAGCAGGTAGGCGTTGACCAGCACCAGGTCGCCCACCGTCATCGTGCCCTCGACCACGCCGTTTGCTGCGCGCCACATCATGGCGGTGACGCCCGCAGAAACGATCGCGGCCTGGCCCAGGTTGAGCACGCCGAGCGTCTTGGTCGACATCACCCGCGCGTCCTCCAGTTGGCGCAGGTTCGCGTCGTAGCGCTGGGCCTCGTGCTCCTCGTTGTTGAAGTACTTGACCGTCTCGTAGTTCAGCAGCGAATCGACCGCGCGCTCGTTGGCATGGGTGTCGGCCTCGACCGAGGCGCGGTAGTAGCGCGTGCGCCACTCGGTGACGAAGAAGGTCCAGAGCGCATAGGCCACGACCGTGGCCAGCACGATGGCGGCGAAGCCCCAGTCGTAGGCCCAGACCAGCACGAGGGTGACGAGGGCGACCTCGAGCAGGACCGGGATGATGGTGTAGAGGGTCCAGTCGAGCAGGTCGGCGATGGCGCTGCCGCCGCGCTCCACATCGCGCGCCACGCCGCCGGTGCGGCGGCCGAGGTGGAACCTCAGGCTGAGCGCGTGCAGATGGCGGAACACCTGCAGGGTGACCTGGCGCGAGGCGCGCGCCATGACGCGCGCGAACACCACCTGGCGCAGTTCGGTGAACAGGGTGGTGGCGATGCGCGCGCCGCCGGAGGCCAAGAGCAGGCCGACCGGCAACAGCAGCAGGCTGGGTTCGACATTGAGCCCGTCGACCAGGTGCTTGAGGATCAGAGGCACCCCGAGGTTGGCCAGCTTGGCCGCGAAGATCAGCCCCAGCGCCAGCGCGATCCGGC
>JANJTY010000441.1 GCA_024710865.1 Lysobacteraceae bacterium
TCGGTGATCGACGTGGATCTCAACCATCCGCTGGCCGGACAGCAGCTGCGCTTCGTGGTGGAGGTGGTGGACGTGCGCGAGGCCACCCCGGAGGAGATCGCCCACCGCCACGTGCACGGCCCTGGCGGACACGCGCACGACTGAATACGCAGTCCCGACCGCGAGCATGAGCGCGCGCAGCGACATCGCCATCGTCGGCGGCGGCATCATCGGCCTGGCCTGCGCCTATTACCTGCGAAAGGCCGGCTGCGAGGTGCGCGTGCTGGAGCGCGAACGCATCGGCGCCGGCAGTTCGCACGGCAACTGCGGCACGATCACGCCCAGCCACGCGCCACCGCTGGCCGAACCGGGGCTGATCCCGCGCGCGCTGCGCTGGATGCTGCAGGCCGATGCGCCGCTCTACATCCGCCCGCGGCTGGATCCCGAGCTGCTGCGCTGGCTGCTGCGCTTCGCCCGGCGCTGCAACGCGCGCGACTGGCGCGCCGTGGCGCGGGTGAAGGCGGCGCTGCTTGCCGCCTCGCGCCGGGCGCTGGCGGATCTGGTCCAGGCCGAGGCGCTCGACTGCGAGTTCGCCGAGTCGGGCCTGCTCTACGTCTACCGCGATACCGTCAATGCCGACGCGGCCGAGGCCAAGGCGCGGGCCTTCGCCGAACTGGGCATCGAAGCCCAGGTCTGGAGTGCGGCGCGCCTGGGGCGTGAAGAGCCGGCGCTGAAGGCCGGCATGGCCGGCGGCCTGCTGTTTCCGGGCGATGCGCGGCTGCGGCCGGACCGTCTGCTGGCGGAGCTCGAACGCGTCGTGCGCGCGATGGGCGTGACGATCGAAACCGAGTGCGCGGTGCAGGCGATCGAGGACGAGGCCGAGGGCATCCGGCTCGACACCACGCGTGGACCGCGCCGGGCCGGACGTGTGGTTCTGGCGACGGGGGCCTGGTCGCCTGCCCTGGCCAAGGCGGCGGGGCTGAACCTGCCGATCCAGCCGGGCAAGGGCTACTCGGTCACCTACACCCGCCCGGGCCTGGTGCCGAACCGCCCGCTGGTGCTGAAGGAACGCTCGGTCTGCGTCACGGTGTGGGACAGCGGCTTCCGCCTCGGCAGCACGATGGAATTCTCCGGCTACGACGCGCGCCTCAACCGGCGCCGGCTAGACGCGCTCGCGCGCGGCGCGGCCGAGTACCTGCGCGAGCCGGTCGGTCCGGCCAAGCGCGAGGAGTGGTACGGCTGGCGCCCGATGACCTGGGACGACCTGCCGGTGATCGGGCCCGCGCCCGGCCGCCCGCGCCTGCTGCTGGCCACGGGCCACGGCATGCTCGGCGTGAGCCTGTCGGCCATCACCGGTCGCATCGTCGCCGACCTGGCGACGGGCCGCGATCCTGGCCTCGATCTTGCGCCGTACCGGATCGAGCGCTTCGCCGACTGAAGAAGGAAAGCCCTGCGTGGACGTGTTCGAACTGCGGCGCGGCGAGCTGCCGCTGCTGATCAGCCAGCCACACGACGGCGCCGACCTGCCGGACGCGCTGCGGGTGCGCCTCACGCCCGAGGCGCAGCGCGTGCCGGACACCGACTGGCACATCGCGCGCCTGTACGGCTTCGCGCAGGCGATGGGGGCTTCGCTGCTGCGGCCGCACTGGTCGCGCTACGTGGTCGACCTCAACCGGCCACCGGATGACGTCTCGCTCTATCCGGGGCAGAACACCACCGGCCTGTGCCCGACCACGCGCTTCGACGGCGGCCCGGTCTACCGCGAGGGCCAGCAGCCCTCGCCGGACGAGATCGGCGAGCGCGTCGAGCGCTACTGGCGTCCCTACCACGAAGCCCTGGCGAACGAGCTCGAGCGCCTGCGCCAGCGCCACGGCGCGGTCCTGCTGTGGGAGGCGCATTCGATCCGCGGCGAGTGTCCCTTCCTGTTCGAGGGCCGCCTGCCCGATCTGAACCTCGGCACCGCCGCCGGGGCGAGCTGCGCGGCTTCGCGGCAGGCGCGCATCGAGGCCGCGCTCGCGGCACAGCGCGACTACGACTGGGTGGCGAACGGACGCTTCAAGGGCGGCTACATCACCCGCCACTATGGTCGCCCGGAGGCGGGTATCGATGCAGTGCAGCTCGAGATCGCGCAGCGCTGCTACATGGACGAGGCCCGCTTCGACTACCGCGAGGACGCGGCCACGCGCCTGCAGATCCGGCTGCGGCGGCTGCTGGAGGCCGCGCTCGCCGCTTGAGTCGCTTCGGCCTCAACCGCCCCGCAGACGCGCATCCAGCGCCTGCAGGCGCTCGACCGTGCCGACATCGACCCACGCGCCCGCATGGCGTTGCCCGTTGAGTTCACCGCGCGCGGCGGCGGCGAACAGCAGCGGCGCGAGGCGGAAGCGCGGCGGCGATTCCCGCGCGCCAGGCGCCTCGCCGATGATCGTCTGCCAACCTTCGAGCAAGGCCGGGCGCAGCACGCCGATGCCGGCATAGGTCAGGCGCGGCGCGCCTTCGCGGCTCAGGAGGCCGTTCGCGCCCAGCGCGAAGTCGCCGCCAGCGTGGTGCGGCGGATTCTCGACCAGCAGAAGGTGGCCAAGGCCGCGCGGCTCGCGCGGCAGGGCAGTCAGATCGGCATCGCACCAGACGTCGCCGTTGATCACGAGGAACGGCGCATCACCCAGCCAGGGCAGGGCATTGAGCAGGCCGCCGCCGGTCTCGAGCGGGATGTCGCCCTCGTGCAGGAAGCGCAGGCGCAGGCCCCAGCGCGCGCCATCGCCCAGCGCGGGCGGAAACTGCGCGCCGAGGTGGGCCGTGTTGATGACCACCTCGCGCACGCCGGCCGCGGCCAGGCGTTCCAGCGCCCAGACGATCAGCGGCTTGCCGCCGACCTCGAGCAGGGGCTTTGGCGTGGTCTCGGTCAGCGGGCGCATGCGCTCGCCGCGCCCGGCCGCGAACAGCAGCGCCTTCATGCGCGCGCCAGACTCAGGTCGCGCGCGCCGATGGCTGCTTCCAGCCGAGCCACGAGGGCGCGGGTTTCGCCGTGGCGGGCGCCGACGCGTCGAACGTAGTCCCACACCCGCGGCAGGTCGGCCAGGTAGCCGGCCTTGCCGTCGCGGTACCAGAGCCGGCAGAAGATCCCCAGCACCTTGAGGTGACGCTGCAGGCCGATGAGGTCGAACCAGCGCGCGAAGCTGGCACGGTCGGCCCTCAGCAGGCCGGCGGCTGCGGCCTGGACGCGATACGCCTCGCACCAGCCATGGACCCGCTCGTCGGGCCAGACGATGTAGCAGTCGCGCAGCAGGCTGACCAGGTCGTAGGCGATCGGGCCGCGCACCGCGTCCTGGAAGTCGATCAGGCCGAGCTCGCCGTCGTCGAGCAGCATCAGGTTGCGCGAGTGGAAATCGCGGTGCACGAACACCTGCGGCTGCTCCAGCGCAGCGCGCACCAGGGCGGCAAACGCGCGTTCGAGTTCGTCCCAGCCGTCGCAGCCGGGATCGATGCCGAGGTGGTGCTGCAGGAACCAGGTCGGCAGCAGCTCCATCTCCGCGACCAGCCGGTCCGCGTCGTAGTCGGGCAGGCCGGCGGCATCGACCGTGGCCTGCATCTGCAGCATCGCGCGCATGGCCTGCGGGTAATGCGCCTCCACGCTCGCCTCGTTCAGCTCGGGCAGCAGGGTGCGCGTGCCGAAATCCTCGATCAGCAGGAAGCCCTGGGACCGGTCCTCGGCCAGCACGCGCGGCGCGCGCAGGCCGGCGGCGCGCAGGCGCGCGGCGACGTCCAGCCAGGGGCCGAGGTCCTCGCGCTCGGGCGGCGCGTCCATCAGCACCACGCTGGCGGCGCCCGTTCCCACCCGCCAGTAGCTGCGGAAGCTGGCGTCGCTGGAGGCGGGATGGGGCTCTGCGCAGTCCGGGCCCAGGTGGGCGCGGGCGAAGGCGGTGCGCGCGGCGGCGCGGTCCTGTGCTGGGTTCGGGGCGTTCATGCGGGGCGCAGTGTAGCGGGGCGTGACTCAACCAGCGGCGAGTTCCCGCCCGCGCCGCTCGGCCGCCTGCAGGGCGCGCGAGACCAGGTGGCGGAAGCCATCGGCCTCGAAGGATTCGATCGCGGCCTGGGTGGTCCCGCCCGGCGAGGTCACGCGCCGGCGCAGCGCCGCCGCGGGCTCGCCGGATTCGACCAGCATGCGTGCCGCGCCGAGCAGGGTCTGGTTGACCAGGGCGCGCGCGGTGTCGGGCGCAAGGCCCAGGGCCTGGGCCGCATCCTGCATCGCCTCGGCTAGCAGGAAGACGTAGGCCGGGCCGCTGCCCGAGGTTGCGGTGACCGCATCCATCAGGTCCTCGCTCGCGATCCATTCGGTGATGCCGACGGCGCCCAGCACGTCCTCGGCCTGCGCGCGCTGCTCGCCGCTGACTTCGGCGTTGGCGAACAGCCCGGTCGCGCCGCAGCCGAGCAGGGCCGGTGTGTTGGGCATGGCGCGCACCACGGCGGCCGGGTAACCCAGCCAGGCTGCGATCGAGCGGGTCGGGGTGCCGGCCGCGATCGAAAGGATGAGTGGTCGCCGAGCCTGCGCCAGCGCGGCAAGTCCGACGCAAACCTCGCGCATGACCTGAGGCTTCACCGCCAGCACCCAGACCGCGGCGCCGTCGGCGGCGCTGGCATTGTCGGCGAAGGCCGGTAGGCCGAAGTCGGCGGCCAGGGCTTCGCGCAGGGCCTGGGCCGGCTCGGACGCGGCGATCGCGGCGGCCTTGCGGCCGCGCTGGATCAGCCCGCCGATCAGGCTGCGGGCCATGTTGCCGCCGCCGATGAAGGCGATCTCGCGCTGGGACATGGGCGGGTACCGGGCAAGGAGGGGTGCGGAAGTGTAGCCAAGCGCAGCCGCGTCCGTGGCTGTCATGCGGCGGGAACACGGGCGCGACAGGCTTGCGCATCCCTGACCGGAGCGGAATGCATGATCAGCGTCGAGCGCAGCTTCTACGACCGATTTCCCGCCCTGGCCGAAGGGCAGGGGCGACGCTGGTCGCAGCCCGTAGTGGAGCTGCTGCGCCGGGTTGTGTGCGAGGCGCGCATCAACGAGGCGATCGAGGGCCTGGCCGGCGCGAGCGGGCACGGGTTCGTGGAGCGCGCCCTCGACCACCTCGGCGTGCGCTACCGGGTGGCGCACACGGATCGCGAGCACATTCCCGCGGAAGGACGGCTCATCGTCGTGGCCAACCACCCGCTCGGCGCGATCGACGCGCTGGCGCTGCTGCACCTGGTCGGAACGGTGCGGCGCGACGTGCGCATCCTGGCCAACGATGTGCTGCTGGGGATCGAGGCCTTGCGCCCGTTGCTGCTGCCGCTGGACGTGTTTTCGCCCGGTGCAGGACGCACCGGCACGGGCCTGGGGGCGGCCGAACCCGCGCGGGGACAGGGGCCGGGCCGGGTCCTGTTGCCCCCCGGCGAGGGGCGCCGGGTGCGGACCGGCGGGGGGGGCGGGCGCGCCAGGTGCGCTGGGGGGCGGGGC